>JBDKUU010000271.1:0-11500 GCA_039679525.1 Phycisphaerales bacterium
CAGCAGCGTGTCCAGGGTGAACGCCTGTGCCGTGAAGCTGCCGGTCAGACTCGTGACGCGGATCCAGTGAATTCCGTCGACGCTTAGGGCGATGCCGTCTCCGTTGTAGTGACCGGTGAAGCCGGTGGGCAAAGCCTCGTTCTCGTCGCCGATGCTGACGTGATCGCAAGTCAACTGGATATTGCTCTTGCCGGTGAAGTCCACGTGCAGGACGGCTTCGTTGAGAGACCAGGGGTCGCCGGGACCGGAATCGTCCATACGCATGCGGCCACCGGTCACCTGGATGCGGCCGTCGTTGTCCGAGTAGTATTCCCAGCCTTGGGTCGCTCCCGGCAGGCCGCCGGAGAAGTCCTGGGCGTATGGAGTGGCCTGTGGGGTGATCCCGGCGGTGACTCGGATATTGTCATATTCGCGTCCGTCGTCCGGGGCCGGGAAGTCGTCGCACTGCTGGAATTTGATGCGAACATCGGAGACGTCCGTCGTTCCTGCGAGCTGCTTGGCCGTCTCGAGCAGGGCGTCCAGGGCGAACGTGCGGTTCAGGAAGCTGTCCGGCTGGCTCACGATCATCACCCAGTTGCGGCCGTCGACGCTCAGGGCGATGCCGTCGCCGGGGTAGTGGCCGTACATGGTCGGACGCAGGCACTGTTTCTCCTCCGACAGACTGTAGTGGTCCAAGGTGAGTTGGATGTCGCTCTTGCCGGTGAAGTCCATGTGCAGGATCGCCTCGTTGACCGACTCCGCATTGCCCGGGTCCCAATCGTCCATCCGCAGCCGACCATCGACGATCTGGGTTCGGCCCTGATTGTTCGACCAGTATTCCCAGCCCTGCGTGGCACCCGGCATCCCCCCGCTGAAGTCCTGAAAATAGGGAGCGGACTGCGGGGTGATCCCGGCGGTGACCTGGATGTTGTCGAACTCGCGTCCGTCGTCCGGGGCGGGGTAGTTGTCGTACTGCTGGATCTTGATGCGGACGTCGGAAACGACCGTGCTGCCGGCGGCGGTTTTCGCCTCCGCCAGGGCCGCGTCCAACGGGAACACCTGTGACGTGAGACTGCTCGTCAGGCGGGCGACGGTGATCCAGTGAATCCCATCGACGCTCAAGGCGATGCCGTCGCCGTTGTAGTGGCCGGTGAAGCTCGCGGGCAAGGGATCGTTCTCGTCCGAGATGCTGATGTGGTCCAGGCTCAACTGAATCTGGCTCTTGCCCGTGAAATCCATGTGGAGGATGGCCTCGTTGAGCGACCAGGGATCGCCGCCGCCGGAGTCTTCCATTCGCAGTCGGCCGCCGGTCACCTGGATCCGGCCCTGATTATCCGAGTAATATTCCCAGCCCTGCGTGGCGTCGGGCCGCCCGGCGGAGAAGTCCTGCGCGTAGGGAGTCGTCTGCGAAATGACGCCGGCGGTGATCCGGATGTTGTCGAACTCCCGCCCGTCGTCGGGGGCCGGATCGTTGTCGTACTGCTGGAACTTGATTCGGACGTTGGATACATCGGTGCTCCCGGCGGCGTTCTTCGCGGCCAGCAGGACCGCATCCAGCGCGAAGGCCTGGTCCGTGAAGCTGCCTGCGAGGCTCGCGATCGTGACCCAATGGACTCCATCGACGCTCAGGGCGATTCCGTCCCCGTTGTAGTGGCCCGTGAATTCGGCGGGAAGCGACGTGCTTTCGTCCGCCAGAGCGACGTGGTCCAGAGTCAGTTGGATGCTGCTCTTGCCCGTCAGGTTCACGTGCAGGATCGCCTCGTTCAACGAATAGGGATCGTCTGCGCCCGAGTCGTCCATTCGCAGGCGTCCGCCGGTCACCTGAATCCGGCCGTCATTGCTGGAGTAGTATCCCCAGCCTTGTGCCGCGCCCGGGAGGCCCGCCGCGAAGTCCTGGGCGTATGGAATGGTCTGGGCGGCGACGCCGATCACTTGAATGTTGTCGAACTCCCGGCCGTCGCTCGATGCCGGGTCGTTGTCGTACTGTGAGAATTTGATGCGCACGTCGGACACGTTGCTGCTGCCGGCCAGCGCCTTGGCCTGATCGAGGAGGGTGTTGAGGTTGAATGTTCGACCGGTGAAGCTGCCGGCCAGGGCTGCGACGCGAACCCAGTGCAGGCCGTCGACGCTCAGATCGATCTGGTCGGCGTGAACGGTGTCGCCCGAGGAATAGGAGTCCGCGGAATGGGCGTCGTTCTCATCGGAGAGATTGTAATGATCCAGTGTCAGTTGGACGTAGGTCGTACCGGCGAGGTTCACGTGCAGGATGGCCTCGTTGTACGAATAGGCGTCGTCAGCGGTCGTGTCGTCCATCCGCAGGCGGCCGTTGACGACCTGAATGCGGCCCTGATTGTCCGATCGATATTCCCACCCCTGCGCCGCGGTCGGCAGGCCGGCGGTGAAATCCTGGGCGTAGGGCGCTGCCTGAGGGATGGCCTGGGAGATCACGTGGACGTTGCCGAATTCCCGCCCATCGCCGGGGGCAGGGTCGTTGTCGTGCTGCTGGAGCTTGATTCGAACGTCGGAGACGTTGTTCGAGCCCGCGGCGAGTTTCGCCTGGGCGAGGAACGCGTCGAGGTTGAAGATCCCTGCGGTGAAGCTGCTCGTCAGTTGTGCCACCGTGACCCAGTGGACGCCGTCGACGCTCAACGCGATGCCGTCGCCGTTGGCGTGGTCCGTGAAGCCGGCCGCAAGCGCGTGGCTTTCGTCCCCGAGATTGGTGTGATCGAGCGAAAGCTGGACGCTGGTCCGGCCGGTGAGGTTCACGTGGAGGATCGCTTCGTTCAGAGAATACGGATCTCCCGCGACGGAATCGTCAAGGCGCAGGCGGCCGCCGACCACCCGGATGCGGCCTTGTTCGCTTGAGTAGTATTCCCATCCCTGTCCCCCGGCAGGCAACCCCGCCGAGAAGTCCTGTGTGCAGGGCAGGGTCTGCGGGGTGCTGCCGACGGCGATCTGGATGTTGTCGAACTCCCGTCCGTCGTCGGGGACCGGGTAGTTGTCGTACTGCTGAAACTTGATCCGGACGTCGGAGACGTTGTTGTTGCCCGCGGCCGTCTTGGCCTGGTCGAGAACCGCGTCGAGACTGAAGATCCCGGCCGTGAAACTGCTCGTCAGCTGGGTGACCGTGATCCAGTGAATGCCGTCGGTGCTCAGGGCGATGCCGTCGCCGTTGCGCTGGCCTGTGAAACTGGCTGGAAGGGGATCGTTCTCGTCGGCCAGATTGTAATGGTCCACGGTCAGTCTGACGCTGTTCTTGCCGGTGAGGTCCAGGTGCAGGATGGCCTCGTTCTGGCTCCAAGGGTCGCCCGGGCCGGAATCGTCCATCCGCAGACGGCCGCCCACGATCTGAATGCGGCTCTGGGAGGTCGAGCCGTGGTATTCCCACCCCTGTGCGGCGGTCGGCAGGCTGCCGCTGAAATCCTGGCTGTAGGGAAGCGTCTGAGGGGTGATTCCCGTCGAGAGGCGGATGTTGTCGAACTCCCGTCCGTCGTCGGGGACCGGGTAGTTGTCGTACTGCTGAAACTTGATTCGAACGTCCGAGACGTCGGCCGTGCCCGCGGCCGCTTTCGCCTGGTCCATCAAGGAATCGAGACTGAAGACGCCGACCGCGAAGTCGGTCGTCAACTGGCTCACCGTCACCCAATGGATGCCGTCGACGCTCAGGGCGATGCCGTCGCCATTGTAGTGGCCGGTGAAACTCGCAGGGAGCGGATTGTCGTCGTCCGCCAGGCTGAAGTGATCGCAGGACAATTGGATGTTGTTGCGGCCTGCGAGATCCACGTGAAGGATCGCTTCGTTCAGGGTGTAGGGATCGCCGCCGCCGAAGTCGTCCAGTCGCAAGCGGCCGCCAACAACCTGGATACGGCCCTGCTGGGTCGAGCTGTAATACTCCCAGCCCTGCGCGGCGCTCGGAATGCCGCCGCTGAAATCCTGGATATAAGGAAGCGTCTGGGGCAGGGCTCCCGTGACAATCGTGATGTTGCCGATCCGGCGTCCGTCGTCGGGGTCCGGGTAGTTGTCGTACTGCTGGAACTTGATCCGGACATCCGAGACGTCGTTCGCGCCGGCGGCGACCTTGGCCTGATCCAGCAGCGCGTCCAGATTGAAGAACCGCGACGGGAAACTCTCGGCCAGACTGATGACAGTGATCCAGTGGATGCCATCGACGCTCAGGGCGATGCCGTCGCCGTCGGCGTGGCCGGTGAAGCTCGCCGGAAGCGGATGATCTGTGTCGATGATGCTGGTGTGCTGGCAGGATAGCTGGATGCCGCTCTTGCCCGTGAGGTTCACGTGCAGGATGGCCTCGTTCAGTGAATAGGGATCGCCGGGCATGCTGTCGTACATCCACAGACTGTTCTCCCAGGTGGTGATCACGCCCTCGTCGGGCGAATAGTACTCCCAGCCCTGTTCGGCGGTCGGCAGGCCCGCAAGGAAGTTCGAAGCGTAGGGGATCGTCTGCGGAACGATCGCGGTTAAAGCCGCCATCGGCGAGACGTCCACGGAACTGGAGACTTCATCGTCGATGCCTACGACATACGCGGGCTGGGTTTGCGCCGACGGCGGATTCGCCTGCGGCGTCGGGACCACGAGACTCGAGAGAAGACCGTCCGCGGACAGCAGAACCCGCGGCTCCAGGATTTCCAGCCGAGGCTGTGACGACCCGAGATCGTCTGCGTCAGACGCCCTCTTGCTCTTCGTGAATCTCCAAGATTTCGCAAGCCAGCCATTGGATGCATTCTCCGCCATGTCGACTTGAATGTCTCCAGTTCTCCGCGTCCCCATTCGATCCCCCCTGCACTATAGCATGTGCTCGATCAAGACCCCAAAAACGCTGATTCAACTCTCAGGCGTATATCAAGCCTAACAATCGGCATCAATCCGCAATGGTCGACGGGGATCGAACCTATGGGACGCCCGCCGATCAGGGGTATGTAGTGCTGTGTTCTCCCCCGGAGGATAGGCGTTCCCGCGTCCGAGTCACACCTGAGTCCGTGTCCCCATACTGTCTGCGTTCTGCAGCCGCGTGTGCTTCGTCACAATCGCACTTTTCATCGTGACAGGACAAATTACTCAGGACAATAGGCAATTCACGCATTTGCCGCCTGCAATCCGAAGCGACCCTGGTGGCAGCCATCGAACAAGTTGAGGCCCACGGGAATACTCGCACGCGACTGACTCTCACCGCCAAGTGACCACCAGCCAACCACCGACGCAGTTCTGTCGTCAGCCAGCGGACCAGGGAGACCTCGTAAAATCCCTTGTCGAGTCTCAGGATTATGCTTATCTCCGACGAGGCAATCGAATGGAGTAAAAGGGGGCACATGGCCGCGACTGTCCAGGGACATCTCTCCAGGTCCAGCTTGTGTCGACAAGGTCACCGGTCTTGCCCTGACATTCCATGCAAAAGGAGTATACGATGACCAGGCAAACGATGGTTTCTATTGCGGGACTGTTGCTGATGTCCAGCTTTGCAGCGGCTGACGTGGTTGCCCTCTCGCCCAGCAAGGATGTCACGCTGTACGAGGACCCGACAGGCACACTCGGGAATGGTTCGGGTGCGGAGTTGTTCGTCGGGCAGAATGCCGGCGGAAATTTCGCGCGCCGTGCCCTCCTGGCTTTCGATCTGACCGGTCATGTCCCGCCCGGCTCGCAAATCCATAGTGCCGTCCTTACCCTGCACATGTCGAGAACGACGTGTGGGCCCCAGATCGTCTACCTGCACAAGGTGCTGGGCTCATGGGGAGAAGGCGGCTCCATCGCCGACAGCGGTCCCGGCGGCGGTGGCGGGGGCAGTGCCGTCAAGGGAGACGCCACGTGGTTGCACCGCTTCTATCCGGATCGCGCCTGGACTCAGCCGGGCGGCGACTACGATCCCGCGGTGAGCACCGCTAGTGAGGTCAACGACGTGGGATACTACTCATGGGGCCCGGCTGCCCGTATGACCGCGGACATCCAGCAGTGGGTGGACAATCCGGCCTCGAACTTCGGCTGGATTCTGATCGGGCCGGAAACTGCCGCACAGACCAGCAAACGGTTCGATTCACGCCAGCATGCGGACACTCAGTATCGACCCAAACTGGTGATCTACTTCACGCGCCGAGCCGGCGATCTGCCGCCCCTCTCAGGCGATCTCAACCGCGATCATCATGTGGACCTGGAGGACGTGGCAGCCTTGGCCGGACAATGGCTCGCGGAGGCACCCCAGTCTGCCCGCACCGGCTCGGTCGCCATCAGCGGCGTGGGAACGTTCCGCTTCGATGTGAGCCGGGTGCCGACCCTGCGGCCCGACATCTTCCAGCCGGGGCACTTCTCCGCGTTCGATGTCCTGGTTCACCTCGATGAGCAAGGCCTGATCGATCTGGCCTATCACTTCGACAAAACGATGGATACGCATGTCATCGACTCCATCAACGGTGTCCAGAACTGGTGGTACCGCGCCCACTACGACGGCGGCAAACTCATCGATCTCGTCACCCGCATGGACCTATATCCCTGCAAGGAGAAGATGGAGATCAGCATCGAGCCGGTCGACAAGGCCAGACTCGACCAGATCTACGCCTCCTTCACGAGCGAGATCGCCCGCAAGGAGGCGAATGACGGGCAGGTGATCATCCCGGAGGTAATCATTCTGGGCAAGACATTTCAGAAGACGTTTACCGATGTAGTCGTGAGACCTCACAACCTGAGGCTCGACACCTTCTGCGAAGGCGTGATCACCGCGATGGACGTGGTTCTTTCATTGGACGACGAGGGCAAGCTCACCTGCGACCTGCGATGGTACGACTCGATCGGCGCTGCCCGCGTGGTGCGGAGCTTCTGGCTCAAGCGGATCGATGCTGACGCCGGCACGGAAATGTCCGGGTTCCAGTACGAAACTGGAACCGACAAGTCCTTCGGTAAGGCCAATCGGATCTCCATGCCCTCGGACTGGCGGGTGCTTGTCTCGCCGATCTATCTGCAATGGGACTGGGTCAGCCTGGAATAATAGCGTCATGCCCGATGCGTCCGGCTCGCCCTGCGCAAGCAATCGCGCCTCTGGCAGCGTATTTGCCGGTCCCAGGAAAGTCCAGTCAGCTATAGTCCGTCTCATGTGATCTTCTCAAAGGGCCACATAACCAGGCCTCCATCCATCACGCGGACCTTCTGGAATCCGGCGGCCTTGAGGATCAGCGCCGCTTCATAACCTCGCAGGGAGATCTTGCAGAAAGCGACGATCTCCTTATCCCTGGGCAATTCCCCGAGGCGGCCTCGCAGCGTCCCCAGGGGAATCAACGTCGAGCCCGGCAGGCGGACTTGTTCGTATTCCTTGGGAGAGCGCACATCCAGGAACACAAACTCTCCCTTTCGCCGCTGCATTTCGTGGACTTCCTGCACGGAGACGCCCTCCATGCAGCCGTCCATCTTGTTGCGAAGCACATTGGCGGCCGTGATGATGTTGTCCATCGCCGGCGCGTAGGGCGGCGCATAGCAGAGGTCCGCGTTGGCGAGTTGGTCGACCGTGATCCCCGCGGTCAAGCCCATCGCCGCCACGTCGATTCGCTTGTCGCCTGCGCCGGGGCCGATGGTCTGAGCACCTAGGAGCTTTCGGCTCTTTCGATCGGCGATGAGCTTGAGGATCAGGAGCTTGGCGCCGGGCATGAAATGCGCCCGGTCAGGCGCCGGCGCAATGGCGACCACCGTATCGTAGCCCTGCGCCTTGGCCGCCGATTCGCCCAGGCCGGTCCGTCCCACACAGAAGTCGAACACTTTGCACACCGTGCTGCCCAGCACACCCGAGAAGCGGTCCTGCCCGCCGCAGACGTTCACCGCCGCGACGCGGCCCTGCTTGTTGGCCGTGGAGCCAAGCGGCACAAAGCAGGGCCCCCCCGTCATAAGGTCTTTGCACTCGACGCAATCCCCTGCCGCGAAGATATCCGAGTCGCTTGTCTGCATGCGATCGTCTACTTTGATAGCGCCGGTGCGTCCGATTTCCAGGCCGGCGGCCTTTGCAAGCGCCACGTTCGGCCGCACGCCGATGGCCAGGACGACCATGTCCGCTGGCACTCGCCCGGCGCTGGTCATCACCGACCGGACGACGTTATCGCCTTCGATGGCCTCGACCTTCGTGCCGACGAGAACCTTGACCCCGTGCGACTCCATGTGCTGTTCCACCAGACAGGCCATGTCCGGGTCCAGCATGCGGAGCGTCTGCGGCATCATCTCCACCATCGTCACCCGGCAGCCTCGCTGCACGAGGGCCTCCGTGATCTCCACGCCGATCAGACCGCCGCCGACGATCACCACGTCGCGAGCCTTGTCCTGGGCCAACAGGGCACGAATCCCCTCGGCATCCCGCACCCCCTGCAGGGTGAATACGTTTTCCAGGTTGGTTCCCGGAATGGGTGGAACCACCGCTTTGGCCCCCGTGGCCAGCACGAGCTTGTCATACTCTATCCACGATTCTTGTCCCTGCACCAGGCCACGCACGCGAAGTCGCTTGCCTGCCCGATCGATTTCCAGGGCCTCCGTTTCATTGAGAATCCTGACGTTTTTCACATGCTGGAAGAACACGGGATCACGCACCGCCCCCGCGGGGGTAGACATGAGTTCCTTCTGCTCCTTGACCGCTCCCGACACATAGTACGGCAAGCCGCACCCGGCGTAGGACAGGAACTTGCCTTTCTCCACGATGGTCACCTCGGCATCCGGACGAAGCCGAATGACCTTCGATGCGACCTTGGGCCCGGCGGCCACACCCCCGACGATGACGACGCGTAGTGGATGCTTCACGGAATGAGTTTCCATTTGCTGGGACACCTCTTGATGAACCAATGGCATTCGTATGACGATCTCAGCCCCGCCCAAATCCGCAGTCTGTGCGGACACCCGTCCTCCCGACGCCTCCACGACGGCACGGACCAGTGTCAGACCCAGGCCCGTGCCGGGAATCGAAGAATCCTTGGCTTGGCCGCCTCGCACGAACGGCTCAAAGACCTGTTCCCGCATGTGCGCGGGGATGCCGATCCCGGAATCCGCTACGGCCAGGGTGAGTTCTTCTCGATCTGCCCTTAGAGACAAACGAATTGTCCCATGATCGGGCGTGTATTTGAATGCGTTCTCCAAAAGGGTCTGGAGAACTTCGGTGAACAACGCCTCCGTCCCGCGGACGTGCCCATCCCCGACGTCGCTGTCAACCACCATCTCAATGGAACGATCATGGGCTTGGCCGGCATGCTGTGTACTGAGCTGATCCACCAGGAAGACGAGATTCGCCAGGGCGACGGTTGTTTCCACTTTTTCCCTGCGCAGGCGGGCGACGGTCAACAATCGATGAATGGCTTTTTCGGCTTGCAGGCACCGCTGATCGACCCTTTGCAGCATGTCCAACTGACGCTCGCTGAGCGGACCGGCGTACCCGGCCAGGACCGTCTGAAGCAGACTTCTGGCCGCCACGAGCGGGGATCGCATCTGGTGGCTGCCCAGAGACAGGGTATCGAAGTCATCGCTCTGTCGGCCCCTGTCCTCGGCCATACCGATCAACCTCTCAAGATCCCTGCTTCTGCGGCCCCATGGAACCCGGCGAATGTCAATCGTACGATATGCCGTTGCCAATTTCAAGTGACGACCTCATAGTACAATACTCCCGCATGCGTTTGGGTCCGCACCTTCCCTTCGGATACCAACTGCCCGAGGTACTTGGCCGCCTCGTGGGGATGAATTTGCAGGCCCGCAGCAATGTCCGCAAGCGAACAGGGACGCCTCCGCAGCAAATCCAGCACCTCGTCGTATCCTGCTTCGGACTCATCTGTGTCCCTCTCGTGTGTATGGGGAACAATCACCTCCGCTTGCGGATACAATTGGGCTGCGATCTCCTCCAGTCGGCCGCGGGGAACCGGTATTGCGTAATCTTCCGCCGGCGGGCGGACGACGGTGTTAATCTGGACTTTGTCCGGGCCAATCGTCTCAATACACTGGCGGAGTTCCTCGACCCTCGCCTCCACCGTGGTCACACCGCTGAGCAGGAACACCTCCAACCAGTACCGGCCCTGAAACAACTGCCGGAATTCCCGCAATCCCTGCAGCATCTGATCGAACCGGATCTCCGGATGGGGTGCGTTCACGTACTTGAAGACACTCTCGCTGCCCGCGTCCAGCGACGGCACGATCAAGTCTGCTTCCAGCAATGATTTCTGAACCTCCGGCATCCACAGCAGAGACCCATTCGTGATCACCGACACCGGGATGTCGGTCATGCTCTTGATGCCGCGGATCAATTCCTCGATCCGCGCATGGAGCGTGGGTTCGCCCGAACCGGATAGCGTGATGTAATCCGGCTTGGTGTTCAACTTCTCTTTAACCTGGGCCACCACTTCCTTCGTCGGGACCCATTCCTTTCGCTCCATGGTCTTGTTGGTCGTCCGGCCCAACTGGCAGTAGATACAGTCGTAGGTGCACGTTTTGCAGGGCACCAGGTCCACGCCGAGAGAACGTCCCAGCCGCCGCGAGGGAACAGGACCGTATACGTACTGCTTTCTCTCTTCCATAATGCACCCCCATCACGTTGATGCCGGGGACTCCGTCCGGACGGTACAGGTGATGTCCAACGGGTTGCAGCGGTATTCACAGGTAGGCATCTGTCGCACCTTCCATAGAATCATCAGCCTTTCTCATAGTCGGATCTGCGTACCCACATTGCAGAGGAAGCACTTCTGCGGCATGGCATTCCAGAGTTCCCGCGTGGCTTCGGCGCCCGTGCAGTGGGCGGGGCCGACTTGCTGCACGTTGTGCCGGTGGAGGGCCTCGATGGTGTGAATGATCCTGGCGTGAGAGGCCCGCACCAGGTGCATCCCTCCCAGCACCGTCCGGATCGGCCGGTCCGGGAACAGCTCCGCCACATAGTCCAGCGTATTGACGACGCCGGCATGGGCACAGCCGAGAACCACGACCAATCCTTCCTCGGTTTCCAGCACCAGGGCCTGGTCATCCAACAACTCGTCGACCTCGGTGCAGGCGGCGTCCGAATAGAAGGGGCCGCCGGTGTCCTCGAGGGCCGAGTAACGAGGAACTTCTCCGATGGCCCATACCCCTGGGAGGATTTCCACCGGACCATCGGTAAAGGAACCGAGCCCGTCCTCGATGCGTTGCCTCAGAACCCGGGTAAGATCACGCTCCATGGCAATCTGCCGGCATTGCCCCGGACCGCCCGCGAATTTCGGTTCGAGCGCCTGGGGATGGAGATAGACCGGCACAGCCGGCGCCGTTTCCAGGACCTTCCCCAAACCGCCGGTATGATCGTAGTGGCCGTGGCTCAGGACGACGGCGTCCATTTTCCCGAGATCGACTCCGAGGATCTGAGCGTTGTGGAGCAGAATGTCGCTCTGGCCTGTGTCAAACAGGATTCTCCGAGGGCCAAATTCGATCCAGAACGACAGTCCATGCTCCGCGAGGAGTCCACGGCCGCTTGTCGAATTCTCAACCAGCACAGTGATTCGCCCATCCGCCATGGGACATCTGCCTTTCTCAGTCAAACAGCAACCCT
>JBDKUU010000272.1:0-11919 GCA_039679525.1 Phycisphaerales bacterium
TTCGGGAACGGCCAGTGGGTCTGTTCCTTGGCGTCGGTGACCGCGAAAGTCCGGCGGGCGATGTGCACGCGGTCGCCCCGGGTCACGCGAATGCGAAGCTCGTACGTGCCGGGTCCCGGGTTGGGCAGGAAGAGGCAGACTCTGCTGTTCGGGTCCGTCGACGCGGCGCCCTCCGTAACGGCCGTCCATTCCGTCCGGCCGAACTGGTGGTAGTCGAGCCGGTACGAGTCGCCGTAGGCGAACAGGCACAGGGAGATGTCGTTGCCGTCGGCCGGGAAGACCTGGTTGGGCATCGGGACGAAGATCTCGCTGAGAGGATAGGCTTCGTCCGCTCCTTCCAGAGCTGCGTAAGCGTTGACCCGGCCCGTGCCGATGTAGCCGAGATTGGGGTCGATCTCGCCGTAGTAGAGCGGGTCGGTCGTGTTCTCGAGGACGGCCCGCGTCTGAACGTTGGTCAGCTCGGGTCGATGCGAGAGAAGCAACGCGCCGACGGCGGCGACGTAGGGCGAAGAGAACGAGGTCCCGGCGGTCGCGATGTACTCGCCGTCGACCGCGGTCGTCACGATGTCGGTGCCGGGGGCCGCGATGTCCACCCAGGACCCGAACGTGCTGTGGCCGGTCTTGGTGTCTTCGCCGTTGGTGGAGGCGACGGCCAGCACGTTGGGATAAGCCGCCGGGTAGTGCGGCCGGCTCGAATCGGAGTTGCCCGCGCTGGCGACCAGGAGCACGCCTTTGGCGTAGGCGTTGTCGATGGCGGTCTTGACGACCGGATCGCCTTCGGGGCCGAAGATGTCGCTGCCGAAGCTCATCTTGACCACTCGGGCGCCGTTGGCCGCGGCATAGTCCAGGGCCTCGGCCACCTCGTCCGATCCGTACATCACCTCCAGCACCATGATGCTGCATTGCCAGTTGACGCCGCAGACGCCTTTGCCGTTGTTGCCGACCGCGCCGATCACGCCCGCGACCTCGGTCTCGTGCGGGTCCACCGGCGTCATGTCGTTGTCGGCGAACGCGAAGTTCCAGCCGTGGACGTCGTCCACGTAGCCGTTGCCGTCGTCGTCGATCTTATTGCCGGGGATCTCGCCCTTGTTCACCCAGATGTTGTCCTTGAGATCGGGGTGATTCACGTCGACGCCCGTCCCCAGCACGGCGATCACGATGTCCCGGCTGCCGGTGGAGATGTCCCAGGCGTCCTCCATCTGGATCAGTTGATGGGCGTACTGATCGGCGAACTCCGGATCGTTCGGCGTCTTGCACGGATGATAGAGGTAATTGGGTTGCGCGAACCGGACCGCGGCGTCGGCGTTCAGCTCGGCGCACACGGCCGGCACGTCCCGATCCGTCTTGAGCACGTAGAACCGCAGCATGGCCCGCGTTCGCAGCGACGCCTCATCGGCCGACGCGACGCTCAACGATCCCTGCGAGGGACCCCGGCGCAACTGCTCATGAATTCGTTTGAAGACGGGGCCCTGGCTCTGCACGCCGTACTTCGCCTGCAACCGCGCCAGGCTCGCCTGGTCCCGCTGCTGGATCGTATCGTCGGACAATGCCGCGATCCCCCCGCTCTGCGCGTCTTTGAGCTGGACGATCACCTCGCCCGGCACGAAGTGCAGCCGCGTTTGATTTGCCGCCGATGCCGTGTTCGCCTGCGTCGGGGGCTCGGCCGCTCCCATGCCGGCCGCCACGGCCATCAACAAGGCCGCTCCAACCAGGACTTGTGCCCTTATACTCCGTCCGCGTCCGTCAGAAATGCTCATGTGTTTCTCCCAAGCTTCAGTAAGTTACCTCGCTCCTGAACAATGACTCCACATCCGCGAGGATGGATTCGATTCTATAACGATGCCCCTGAAAACCAAAGGTTCCTATGGCTTTGTCACTCGAATGTCGTCGATGTAGAGGCGGCCGCTTCCGTCCTGAGCGGAGTTCGCGCGGTCGCCCACGCCGAGGCGCAACCTCGTGACTTTGGACACATTCACGCCGGCAAACTGAGTCAGCGGGATCTTCCATTCCGTCCAGGCCGTCGCGTTGACCGCCCCCGGGTCCGGGTTGGTCACCGTCGCGGACTTGCCGGCCGCGTCTTCGACGACAACGTACAGATCGTCCCGGCTGTTGGCCGGCTGCGATTCAAGGCCGACGGTCGCCACACTCCAGGAGCCGGTGACGCCGCCTGCCGTGGTGATGTTCGAAAACACCGCCGTGCTCGCATCGGCCGCGCTGTGCCCGGTCACGGCCAAACCGACGTAGACGCTGGCGGCCATGGCGATGTTCAGCGACGACGAAGCCGGGGTGGCCGGGACCAGGGGCGTCCACGTCTTGCCGTCTTCGGAACACTCCGCTTTGAACGTGCTGTTCGTGCGGGTCAGGCGAACCCAATAAGGCGCCTTCGCCGCGAAGCTCGAATCGGTATTGGCGCTGGCGCCGCCGGCGACGAGCCGACGCTGGAACGAGACGTTGTGGTCCGGCGTGAGCGCCACGAACGCGTGGGCCGAACCGGGACCGAGGGTTTCACGGATCATGACGCCCGCCTTGGCCCACTCGTGGGTGCGGGTCTGGCTGTCGATTCGAGCCGTGATGACGCCGTTGCCGTTGAGCCGCTTGTAGGCGAAGCGGAAGTTGTCCGCATCGCCCCAGATGTCGCTGCCGCCGCCGCTGAGCATAACCGTCCCGGCGGTTTCGAAGAAGCTGATCGGATTGCCGCGGAACCAGATCGACAGGTCGGTGACTCCGCCGACGCGCCAATCCTGCGGAGTCGCGAATTCGCGGTAGGCTTCGCTGTAGTACGGCGGCTTGGCGTTGTCGTAGTCGAAGGGCATGGACTGCTTGCCGCTGTGGACGACCGTCCGCTCGGCAAACGGGGCCTGCATGTAGCCGATCGTGGAACCGCTCTGACTGTTGGTGAGGCCGTCGATCCACGTTTCGTAGATGCGCAAGTCCACATCCGTGTATTGCTCGAACTCATCGACGATCAGATAGGCAGGAATCGTGAAGCTCCAAACGATGCCGTTGTGGATGGCGGTTCCGTCGGCCTCGACTTCGTCGACCCGCCAGAAATACGCGCCGCCGCCGAACTCGACAAGCCCGTCCAGCGAAAAACTCGTTCCGGCCTGCCGGCCCCGGTAGAGGGGCGAACTCGTATCCGCGGCCTTCACAGCCTCCCGGTCTTTGCCGAAGTAGACGTCGTGCGAGGCCGCGGAATCGCCCGCCGACCACTCCAGCGACGTCGCGTCCCTTATGTCCCAGGTCCCGCCGTTCTTCGGCTGCGGACTCCAGGCCAGCAGCGGATCGCCCCGCATGACCGCCTGGACCTCGTCGGCGGTCAGAGCCTTGTTGTAGACCCGCACGTCGTCGATCAACCCGGACCACCAACAGGCATTCGAGTACGACTCGCGTCCGAGCACGAGCGGCCCGGCGGCGATTCCCGCCACGTCCGTCGTCGCCATCGCGCGATCGAGAACGCCGTTGACGTAGGTCCGGATGGCCGAGCCCTTGTCGTAGACGCCGGTCACGTGATACCAGGTGTCCGGGTCCAGAATCATTCCACCGGGCATGCTGCGATTGAGGACCGCGGCGTTGGCGCCGGTCCGAATCTCGAATTCGACCAGGTTGTTGCCGCTGTAGACGCCGAGCTTGTAGCCGCCTTTGGCGTTGTCCTGATCGCTGGCGATCTTCTGATCCCGGCCGACCGCATTCATCTTGATCCACGCGGCCACGGAGACCGAGCCCACGTCGGTCAGACTCGCATCGGCGCCGCAGTCGACGAAGTCGTCGGTTCCGTCGAACGACAGAGCGTCGCCCAGGTAGCCCTCCGCGAACGCCGCTCCGCCCTGAAGCGTGCCGTAGTTGTCGTAGCCGGAATAGTCCACGAGCCGGCCGCACCCGATGTCCTCCATCTTCCACCAGCCGACCAGGTTCGGATCGGTCTTCGGAAAGATGGGCCGGACGGTGAAGCTCCAGACCTCGCCGGGGACTGTGCTGCCGTCCGGGAGATTCTCATCCACCCGCCAGAAGTATTCCTGTCCGCGCACGAGCGCGCCGGGCACATACGACGGCGCTGCTTGTTTTTGTGCCTTCAGAGCCTCCGGCGCGCCGGCCTCGACCGCCGCGGCATCGGTCCCGAAATACACGTCGTACGACATCGCGTAGAGGCCGGCCGACCATCCGAGCACCGCGTCCGCGGCGACGTACGAAGCGCCGTCGCGAGGCGTCGGGGCCCAGGCCGTCTTCGGCGTCATCGTGAATTTCCAGACGTCACCGGTCCGAATCGCGCCGTCGGCCTCGATCTCATCGACACGCCAGTAGTACGTCGTCCCCGGTTGCAGGCCGGAGGCGTGGTAGTACATGGCGTCCTGCCCCCGCGAGCTCACGAGATCGGCCTCCGTCAATTCCGGCGTCGTGCCGAGATAGACATCGTGGAGCACCGCGAAAGGACCGATGGACCACTGAAACAGCGGCATCACGACGTTCGCGGCGCCGTCGATCGGATCGGGATTCGAGGCCTTGACCATCGTGTACTCGGCCAGCCGGAGGATGTCCTGCACGTCGGCCTGGCCGCTCGCGTCGCGAAACCGCACGAAGCCGCGGAACTTGTCGTTGGCCAGGTAGTGCTTGACCCACGCGGGGGCGTTGCCGTTGACGTCTCGCGCCAGGATGGTGACGTTTTCGGTGGCGATCGGCGAGAGCGGACGCTGCGAAGACCACGTCTGAGTCAATCCCCATGCGATCCCGGCGGGCGTGAACGCAGCCGTCGAGCCGCTGTCTCGCGGAGCGCCGGAGGTATTGAATCCCAGGACGCCCGACGCGCCGGCGTCGCCCCAGGACGTGGAGATCCCGGTTGCCGTGCCCTGGTAATAGAACGGGATGTCGGCGTACCATACGATCTTGCCGCCCGCATCCAGGTACCTGCGAAGCGTGCAGCCGGGGGACATGGTCTCGACCACGGTGTCGGGCGCGACGTCCTTGACGAACACGACCACGCTGAGCTTCTTGTCGGCGATCCGGGCTCTCATCCAGTCCCTGAGCTGGTCGGCGTCGAGGATCTCGTAGCCGGCGGCTGCAAGGGCGTCGCGCGTGGTTTCGCCGGTCCCGGCCCAGGAGGTCGGATAGCGGCCGTCCCAATAAGCCGCACGAATCCAGTTCAGATCCACGGCCTGGACCTGCGCCGCGGTCAGCATTCTCAGCAGGAGAATCGGAAAAGACATTTTCTTGCTCATTCTCGCCTGAATCCGAAATCCATCCACACAATTCCGAGACGACGGATCTCCGTCGTATAAACCTGCCCTTGCCAGCATTGCCGTCCGGATCGCCGCACGATGGTCCATTGCACGATTGCGGCGACGCCCTTTCCGCGAAACTGAGACAATCGATGAAAGCCATCCGCCGCAGCGACAATCCCAGCGCCACACTCGGTATATCGACTGCTTTCGCCTTGAGCGTTGCTGTTTTTTGCCGACTCGCGGACGACCGGCGAGTCACGATGGACGCGGATTCTCCTGTCCCTGTGGAATGTCCCCGCCCTCTCCGCCTGTGGGCTCCAGATTCTCAGTGGCCGCTCCTCAACGCGCAACGAATCACCGGCAATCCTCCCGATCACGATTCCATCCTTGACCACCATTGTAAGAGTCCCCTGGGCCCCAAGTCAAGGGACTTCGGCGTCGTCATTCCCCTTGAACCGGCGCATCTCGACGGATAGCATGGGCTGTCGTGTGTTCGAAGCGTGGTGTTGGCCTTGATGGAGTGCGTGAAATGAAGTGCGTCGCGGGTCTAGGGATGGTTTGCATGCTGGTTCTGGGGGCATCGGGGTGCGGGCGAAACGTCGAGATCATCGCCCATCGCGGGGCGTCGGACCTGGCGCCGGAGAATACGCTGGCGGCCATGAAGCTCGGGTGGCAGAAGCGCGCCGACGTCGAAACCGATGTCTATTTATCCAAAGACCAGAAGATCGTCTGCATTCACGACAAAACGACCAAGCGAACCGCCGGCGTGGACCTTCCCGTCTCCGAAACCGACTCGGCGCAGCTTTGCGCGCTGGACGTCGGGAGCTTCAAGGGCCCGCAGTTCGCCGGGGAGCGGATTCCGATGCTGGCCGACGTGCTCGCGACGATCCCGCCGAGGCAGCGGCTCTTCGTCGAGATCAAGTGCGGGCCGGAGATCCTGCCGCTGCTGAAGAAGACCCTCGTCGAGAGCGGCAAGATGGACCAGATCGTCATCATCGGCTTCGATCTCGACACCGTCGCGGCGGCCAAGAAGATCATCGGCCTGCCCACCTACTGGCTCCGAGGCACCGAGAAGGTCAAGGGGACCGAGCAGTGGATTCCTCACGACGCCGCGCTCGCCCAAACGGCGAAGGATCGCGGCCTCGACGGTTTGGACGTGCACTACGCCGGCGTGACGGAGGAATTCGTCCGCGGCGTGCGGGCCTACGGGCAGAAGCTCTACGTCTGGACGGTGGACGATCCAACTGAAGCGGCCCGGCTGGTCTCGCTGGGCGTGGACGGCATCACGACCAATCGCCCCGACTGGCTGCGGGAGCAACTTCACAATCACTCGCGGCTGGGAAAATGATCGACGACGTCCCGGCCCTTTCAAGCCCGGGCCGGGACATCGTCGTTTGTGAGCAGGCGGGAACCCTGGAACCATGGGTTGGGGTTTTTGTTCCGTTGGGGGTGGGCCCCGCCTTCATAGGTAAAGGAAGCATCGTTCGCGTCGCAGCGACGCGGCAGTTTGTCGTATTCAATTCGAGTCATTTGCGGCTCAGACAAATCACAAGGTTCTGCGGCCGGCCGGCATAGGGATCGAACGGTCTGACGTTCACCTTCCTGGCGACGTCCTGGTATCCGGAGGCCTGCACGGTCAGGGCGTGCGAGCCCGGCACCGTGAGGAAGCCCCGGCCGATGTCGCCTGCATACACGGGCTCGACGGCGCCCAGCGGCCCTTCGAGCCGGATCTGAGCGTTGTCGCAGACCCAGCCGTGCTCGTCGACCGCTTGCACGAGCACGAAGCCCGTCTGTCCGGCCGTCGCGGTGGACAGGTCCAGATCCAACGTGGTCTCCTGCCCCTCCTGCAACTGCATCTCGGCCATCGGCGGCACGTCGTACAACGCACAGGCGGCCTCTCCGATGAAGTACCGCCCCGCCGGCAGATGCTGCACGCGGTACGCGCCGTCCGGGGCAGGCTGCGCGATCGCGAACACGTCCTTCTGCTCGCGCCAGACGACGAGCGAGCGAGAGCCGCCGCCGCGAATATTGCCTGAGACCCCAGACCGCCCCGCCGGCAGATCGACAGACAACTCCCATCGCTTCGCGCCGGCGTCCAGATCGACCCGCTGCTGCCAGATCACCTGGTCCCGGCGTTTCACGTTCAGGAAGTACACGCCCGGCTCGATGCCCTTGACGACATACGACCCTTCCGCCGCGGACGGAGCCTCGGCGATCCCCGTCGGCGTGGACCAGAGCCTTCGTTCCTTCGTGAGAAAGACGCTGTCGATCCCCCCCTTGTCGACAGCGTCTGCACCATTCAACGTCACATACAGGCTCGACGCGTTGGGCGGCAAAACGCCCACGTCGACATCGCCGTCCACCACGGTCACCGTCCCAACGGCAAGCCACTGATCGCGATCGGCGGACTGCCGGCGATAGATGCTGTAGACGCCGGGAGTCGCACCGCCGAAGACGAATCCCCCCTGCTCATCGGTCGTCGCGTAGCACGTGAACGCCCCGGAGTCCGGCGTGTGAACGGGCCCGATCAGGAGCCTGGCCCCGGCCAGCGGGACGCCGTCGAGAACGATCCGGCCTCGGACCACGGGAGCGCCGCCAAGATCCACGCGGGCGACCCGGCCGTCGCGAGGCACGACCATGCGGCAGACGACCCCCAGGCCCTGCCCCTTGTCGGCTCTCTCGAGATAGCACAGTTCCGAAGGGAGGTGCTCGATTCGATAGAATCCGTTGGCGTCCGTGACGGCCTGACCCTTGCGGCCCGCTTCTTCATCGCCCAAGCCCGCGTAACCCGCGGCGTCCTGGACGTAGAGCGCTTGGCCCGCCTGCGGATTGCCCTGAAGGTCGTACACATATCCTTCGATCGTTCCGCCGGTGGGGAGAACGACTTCGACGTTCTCGCTGGTCCGGCCCGCGTCCACGCGGATGCCCTCGACTCTCCGCGAAGCGTAGTCCGGATGAACCACCTGGATCGCCTCGACCCCGGCGGGCACGTGGGCCAGCGTGAACGAGCCGTTCACGGTTCGGGCCGCTCCATCCAGACCCAGGAACAGGTCCTGCGTCTCGGGCATGTTTCCCTGCGACAGAGACAGTGGGACGACGGTAGCGCCGCTGAGGGGTTCGCCCTTGTCGTTCACCACCCGGCCCGAGATCGCCCCCCCGGCCGAGAGGGTCACGACGATGTCCTTCAACGCATCCGTGCTGATCGGTTCGCTCCATGCCGGGGCGTACCCCTCAGCGGCTACCTGGATCTGATAGATGCCTGGCCCCACCAGATCCGCACTAAAGTCCCCCCGTTCGTTCTCAAAGTCCACCCATAGATTCGGCTGCGCGTACAGAGGCCCGCGAAGCGATTGCAGCTTCTTGACGCGAACCCGGAAGCGATCGATCGGCTCGCCGCTCCCGGCGTCCACGACGGCGCCGGCCAGCTTCAGCCTCGGGACATAGGCCAATTCGACTCGCAGGTCGGAGCACGGAGCCGCCACGTTGTCGATGGTCGTCTCCTCGACGTTCTCGCCGGAGAAGGTCAGGCTGTACACGCCGGGCTCCAGACGCTCGATGGCGAACGTGTCTTCGAGCTGGCCGTCGGGCTTGCGCGTGACGTCCAGGAAGATGTACGTTCCGCTCGGGGACATCATCGTGATCCGCACGGAGTCCGGCAGCTTCTCGCCGCGAAAGACCAGCGAGCCTTTGATCGAGACCAGCGACTCCGGGGACTTGCCGGGCAGCCGCACGACCAGCGGCTCATCGCCGGCGGTGGGAAGCTGGACCTGCAGGACCTTCTGGCTCATGAAACCGGCTTCGCTCGTCGGCGTGCGGACGGAGATGTCGTGCAGGCCTTCGACGATGTGGCCCAGCGTCAGTGTCCCGTCTTCGCTTGTCTTTAGACCCGGCAGTGCGTGGGTGCAATGCCACCAGGTGGGCGTGACCGCGATCTCCGCGTTCGTCGCCGGCACGCCGTCCGCGTACTCCACGCGAGCCTGCACCGGCGCGCCTCGCTCCAGCACGATGCGGACCTCCCGAACGACATTCGGATCGGTCAGTCCAACGGTCGCTTTGCCGGGGGCGTAGTCGCACTCGGTCAACGTATACAGGCGGCCGTCGTGTTCCTCGGTCCCTGTCGCGACGATGTGCCATGCGGTGATCAGATAATCCGTCTCGGCCGGAGCGAAGCCGCCGAGCAGGATATAGCCGTTCGGGTCCGTCGTGCGGCTGAAGACCGCGCGATTCATCTCTCTCATGCGGTCGTCGGCCAGCAGCGTCCCTACGACCGTGGCCCCCGGAATCCCCACGCCGTCGGCGTCGACCACCCACACATCGACCATGCAGGCCTTGTGCAGTTGGAGGTGCTTGACGATCTGCGCGTCGGGGCCCAGGTGCACAGTCAACTCGCCTTCGTCCTCAGACGGCCCGAGATACTCCTCGCAGCTCACGGCCACGCTGTAATCGCCGGTCTCGTCGATCCTCGCGAAAGAATAGAAGCCGTTGGCGTCGGTGATCGTGGTGTAAACGCGCCGCGACAGAATCGTCAGACGCGCGCCGCTCACAGGCTCTCCGGTCTCGATGTCGGTCACCCGGCCGCTGAGCACGCCCTTCGACTGAAATTCGAATGTATCCGCGCCGCCTTGAGCGACGACAGATCGCCTGTCCCGTCCGGCCGGCGAAGCTTCATCGCCGTTTCCCATCTGGGTGGACGAGGCGACAACCGAGACTCGGGAGCCGCTGTCGGTCGCAGGATTCGTCGTCGCAACCGGCGAGACAGTCTTCGACCGTCCCTGTTCCGCCGATTGAACCGCCGCGGATTGGTCTGCCGGCTTCGCGCCGCCATTGACCTGCTTGTAGGCCACGATCCCGCCCGCGACGATCACGGCTCCGACCGCGACGGCGACGACTTTGGCCGTCAGTCCGGACAGAACCGATGTCACGCCGTAGGAACCCGCCGTCGCGGCGGCCGCGGTGGCCGAACCCTTGAAGCCCAGGCTCACGATCGAAGCGATGACAGCCGCGGTGAAGGCCCTGCCGGGCCGGGTGCGGGTGATGGTGTTCTCGATCATGCCGGCCACCTGCTCGCGCAGCAGGCTGCGGCCCCGGTAGATCCGCTGCCGAGCCGCCTCTTCAGTCAAGCCCAGTTGCACGGCCACTTCTCGCGTCGATTTGCCTTCGCGGTAAAAGAGGATCAGGGGCTCGCGGACCCCTTCCGGCATCTGTGCCAGAGCCTGCCTGATGAGCTCCTGCTGTTCCTCGAACATCACCACCTCCTCGGGTCCTGACTCCCGGGACGTCGCCTCGGCCGCGGCATCGAGCGCCGCCGCCCGGCCCACCACGTCCCGCCCCTGGCTGCGAAACCAGTTCTGCACCGTATTCCGGGCGATGCTGCACAGCCAGGCCCGGAACTTGCTCGGATCCTGGAGCTGCCCGAGGCCCCTCCAGGCTCGCAGAAATGCGTCCTGTGCAAGCTCTTCGCTCCTTCCTGAGTCTCCAGTTGCTCCGTAGGTAATAGCGCAAATCAGGGCCTGATATCGACTTACGAGGACGCCGAAAGCCTGGGCGTTGCCGTCGCGGCTGGCTTTCAGCAGGTCGATATCACTTTTCCATCTGTCGAACATCGTGCGAGTCCTTGTCGAGGAACGCCCTGATTATAACCCTTCTGAGAGATAAGAAACCCGCTGGAGAGAAATGTGACAGAAAGATGGCAGAAAAATGGATGTCGCGACAATCCGCTCCGTCGCCGAGATCGAGCCGCTCGCGGCACACAATGTCCGCTCTGTTCGGATGTTCGCCTCAGACTGAGACTGGCTCCGTCGGGCCCGCCCTATCCGCGGGCATGGTCCTTCGCGTCTTCCTGGCAGGCGTGCAGGGGCTGGTAGTCCCGGCGGTCGAGGCGGAAGAAGCGGTGCGACAGGCCGCAGAAGACGATGTCGCACTCGTAGTGAAAGCCCAGTTTGGCCATCACCCGCTGCGAGGCGAGGTTCGCCGGCAGGGTCCAAGCCCCGATGGTCTCCAGTCCGAGATGCTCGAAGCCGATGTGGAGACTCGCGTCGCCCATCTCCGTGGCGTACCCCCGGCCCCAGTGCGGGGACAGCACCGCGTACGCCAGGCCGACCTCCTCCCGCCCTGCCATGTCGAGGGCGTCATACCGGATGAGGCCGCCCCGACCGATAAACTCGCCCGTCTCGCGACTACGGAACATCCAAAGGCCGAAGCCCTGGGCCCGCCAATGCTGAACCGCCCTGCGGAGCATCCGCCGGGTGGTGTCCGGCGGCAGCGGCAGGCCGTCGGCCGAGAGGGTCTTGGCGACCTCGGAGTCGGAATGCAGCCGCTGGGCGTCGTCGAAGTCATCCCAGCAGATCCGGCGAGCCGCCAGCCGATCCGTGCTGTACCGTTCGATCCTTTTCACGATTCCCCCTGCTCGTTCGGCGGATCACGCCCCCGCATCCTCCCCGGCTGCCCGGGCGATCCGCCGCTCCATCTTATACCCGACAGGCGGAAAACCATTCGTCATCAATAATCTCTACGAGCCCAAAAACAAAAACTCACGCCGGCCTCGGACGAGACCGGCGTGAGTCTTCAATTCGTATCGTACAGCGGATAGCGTGTGGCGTCAGGCGCCGGCGGGCACGATGTAGATCTCGACCCGGCGGTTCTTCGGATTGCCCTTCTTGCCCGCGGCGTTCGGCTCGAGCGGACGGTACTCGCCGAAACCGCGAGT
>JBDKUU010000273.1:0-17494 GCA_039679525.1 Phycisphaerales bacterium
ACATCCGTCCGGCAAGTTCCTACTGGTGGCCAACTATTTCGGCGGCTCCGTGGCGGTGTTTCCGATTCTTGCCGATGGCAGCCTGGGCGATGCGACGGACGTCAAGATCGACGCGGGGACGCTGGGACCGAGGAAGCCTACGAACGCTCCGGCGGGGACTTTCGCCTTCAGTGGGCACGACCGGACTCATGCACATATGATCCAAGCCGACCCTTCGGGTCGCTTCGTTCTGCACGTCGATCTGGCCCTGGATCAGATCTTCGTCTGGAGATTCGACGACGCCAAGGGCGTGCTGACCCCGAACGATCCGCCTGCCGTTTCGCTGCCGCCGGGGGACGGGCCGCGACATTTTTCGTTCCACCCGAATGAGCGATGGATGTACTCCATTCAGGAGGAAGGCTCGAACGTCGTGCTGTTCGATTACGACGCGATAAGAGGCCGCTTAGCCGCGAGGCAGACCATCTCCACTTTGCCGCCGGGATTCGCGGGCAGCAACTTCTGCTCCGAGATTCTCGTCTCCGCAGACGGCCGCTTCCTCTACGCGGGCAACCGCCTGCACGACAGCATCGCGGTCTTTTCCATCGGCGACGCCGGGACACTGACCTACCTTGGCGAAGAGTGGACGCGAGGAAACTATCCGCGCAGTTTCAACTTCGACCCCACGGGCCGGTTCCTCTGTTGCTGCAATCAGCGAGCCGACAACATCGCGGCCTTCCGCGTGAACCGCGAAACCGGCGGACTCGCCTTCACCGGCCACTACACGC
The DNA here is from genome assembly GCA_039679525.1 of Phycisphaerales bacterium. Taxonomy (GTDB): domain Bacteria; phylum Planctomycetota; class Phycisphaerae; order Sedimentisphaerales; family Anaerobacaceae; genus PLanc-01. The sequence goes on from JBDKUU010000273.1 coordinate 765, forward strand.
CGGTCGGCAATCCATCAATGGTCGTCTTCCTCGACCTCGCGAAGACCGATTGAGCCCTGATTTCCTCAGTTGTTCGCAGATTTCTCAGGCAGAATAACCACTCGCTTCCCTCGGGAAGGATCGTCGGCCCGCGGGCCCTCCGGCGTCCAGGCGATCGGGTCCAGGCACATCTGCCGCTTCGTACGCTGCGGATTCCACGAGTGATAGACGATGAAATACGTTCGATCGTCCGGGCCGAGAATCACGCTGTTGTGGCCCGGCCCGATCAGCTTGCCCGGAATGCTCTTGAGCACGGTGGCCCCTTCGAGATCGGCGTCGTCTTTGTAGGGACCGGTCACCTGGTCCGAGACTGCGCAGCCTACCCCGTAGCCCGGCGTCTGCCAATTGCCTCCGGAATAGAAACAGTAGTATCGGCCTTCGCGAAAGACCACGAAGGGAGCCTCGACCGTGTGCCAGGCATCGAAGACCCGGCCGTACATCGTGCGGTTTCGTTCGTAGATCTGCCAGTCGCCGATGGCTCGCAGGACGGTTTGCACCGGGCCGGCAATCGAGACCATGTCGTCGGACAACTCCGCAACCGCGAGAGCCGTGCCCACTCGCTGATCGAGGAAATCCTTCGCGAAGAAGAGGTACCACTTGCCACTTTGAGGATCGTGGTACGGGTGGCCATCGATTGAGAAAGGTTCATCCGGAAACAGGATTCGACCGGTGTCCTTGAAAGGACCGGCCGCACGATCCGCGATCGCCACGCGCAACTGGTACTCGCCTGCATAATACAGATAGAATTTTCCGTCTTTCTCCGCGACTTCAGGCGCCCAATACGCTTTCACTTTCGGGTCCGCGAGCGTCTCCAACGCATTGCCCACGAATTCCCATTTCGCAAAGTCTTTCGAATGCAGCACCGGGAACTGACGGCCCTCACGTTCGGGACCTGTGCCATAGGCGTAGTACTCGCCGCCGGTCTTGAGCACCTGCGGATCGGCCAGGTAGCCATCCCACACGGGATTCTCCCACTCCAGCTTGATCCCTGCGACCGCGTTCTCATTGCGATTCGAGGGTTCCGCCAGCACGGCGTCCAGCGGCAGCGGCTTCCCGAAGTTCGGCGTGCCGTCGGCGTTCCAGGTGAACTTCTGAGCCCGCGTCGTGCGTCCGGCGTAGGTGTAGTTCGATGATGTCTTGCCGTGATACACGATCCAGTCCTCCGTGCCGTCGGGGGACTGGAAGAAACCATGATGGCCCGGGCCGAACACGCCCGCCTCGTCGTTGCGTTCAAAGACGGGCTCGGGATGCTGCACCCACGAGCAAGGATCCATGACGTCCGCGAGTTCGTCGGCGACGAGCATGCCGATCTTGTAGTCGGGCTTGCCGGTGTCGCAGGCCGAGTAGGTCAGAAAGAGCTTGCCGTTGCGGTGCAGGACGACAGGGCCTTCGCGGACCTCTACGCAGCCGAAGCCCGAGGCCTCCAGTTGCACGCTGCGGCCCTCCAGCGTCCACGGATTGGCCATCTTCGCGATGCGGATGCGGTGGCCGGGCTGCGCCGCCCAAAGGAAGTACCACGCTCCGTCGCCCGGGTGCCGGAAGACCGAGCCGTCGATGGCGTAGAAGTCATTGGCCGGGTCGAAGAGCCGGCCCTTGTAGTTGTATGGGCCCAGAGGATCGGTCCCCTCGCTCTCCAGCACGTGCATGCGATGAGTCGAGTCCACCTTCGTGGCCGCCATGGCCGTGTAGTACAGATACCAGCGGTCGTTGATGAAGTGGAACTCGGGGGCCCAGATGCCATGCGAGCGACTGGGATCGTCGTCCCGCCAGACGACCGTGCCGCGAGCAGTCTTCAACTCCGCCAGCGTCGGGGCCTTCCACATCCGGATGCAGTCCCCCTGCGTGGTGGTGAGATAATAGTTGCCCTGATGGTACAGCATCCACGGGTCCGGGCCGGGATTGATCGGATTCGTGAACGTCCCGGCCGCCCGCTCCGCGGATTGTCCCGTCATCACGATCGGGCGGATGAGGCCGTTGGCGTCATACTCCACCGTGTCGATGCAGATCCGCCGCGAGCCGCGATAGGGGCCATCGCCCTTCTGATTCTCCCACCGATGATAGACGATCCGCCACTGGCCCGTGAGCGGATCGCGGATGAAGGAGTGGTGTCCCGGCCCTTTGCGCGTCGCGTCGCTGGTGAGGATCGCGCCGCGATAGGTCCACGGCCCCGTGGGCGTGTCGGCCGTGGCGTAGTGAACGGAGTAGGAAGAATGCCGCCAACTGCCGTGACTGTAGGAGAGATAGTACCGCCCGTCGCGGCAGTGCATGAAGACGCCTTCGGTGAACTGGGGCGGGGTCTCGACGGGGACCTCTCTCGCGATGCTCGTCAGGTCCGGATTCAACTCGAAGACGCGGAGCTTCGCGCCCGCGCTGCCGCCCGCATACAAATAGACCTTCCCCGATTGGGGGTCGGCAAAGACCATCGGGTCGATCGCCTCGAAGCCATCCCCTCCCGTCAGCAGAGGTTTGCCGGAATCCTTGAAAGGCCCGGCCGGCGAGTCGCCCACGGCGACGCCGATCCGAGAAGGCGTCGGGTTCTGCGGGCCGACAGAGTAGTAGAAATAGTACTTCCCCTCGCGAATCAGCACGGCCGGCGCCCACGCGTGATGCACCGCCTGCCCGTCGTCCCTGATCCAGGCCACATCCTTGAAATCCAGCGCCGGGCCGTGACGCTGCCAGTCTGTCAAATCCGTCGAAGAGAAAGCGAAGAAGCGTTCCCCCCCGCCGTCGCTCCACGTGGGGTAGATCCAAACGGCATCGCCCACCACGATCGCATGGGGGTCCGCGCCTCGCATGATCGGGTTGGCGGCGTGAACAAATCGGGGACAAAACAAGCACAGCAGAACGAGACCTAGTAAACGCGAGTTTAACATGATTCGGAGCGATCCTCCCATGTCGAAAAACTGTGATTTCCACCGACCGTGAACTGCCGGAGATCCGCTCCTTATCTATCACGAACGCCATGCTTCCGCAAGGCGCGATGTAATCCGGCTATCCGCAGGTCCGGCAAGGCCGAACGGGCGGTTTTCCTCTCGTCAGCCGCGATTTCCCTGAGCCATCGGCATATGTACGACGGCAGAACCGAGTTCTCCCCCGGCCGCACGCTCGGCCACGAACCCATGGGAGTCGTCGAAGACGCCGGCGACGCCGTCAACAACCTGCAAAAAAGGGAGATCGCGTTGTCATGCAGATCATCTTCAAAACCGATTCTGTGGGCTAATCTCTCAGCCGGTCGTCGCGGACTTGAGATTGCAGCGAGCCCGGATCGGGCAACGGCGTGATCGTGAAGTCCGGCTGTTCGATGGAAACCACGAACATCAGAGCGTTCTATTTCGATGACCCCGATTCGAAAATCCGGACTCGGCAAATGCGAACAGGCGGCACGATCTTCTGGCCGCTGGCGGGACGTTCGTGGATTCTGTGCACGACGTCCATCCCCTTGACGACCCGGCCGAATACGGCGAAACCCTGGCCATCCGGATTGCGTTTGCCGCCGAAATCCAGCTCCGGCTGGTCGCCCACGCAGATGGAGAAACTGTGTTGTGCCGTGTCCGGCCCGTCGCGCGCCATGGAGAGCGCCCCGTCGACGTGTTTGAGCCCGGTGTCCCGCGTCCGTTCGAGCGGAATCGGGGCAAATACCTTCTCCTCCTTGTTCGGGTCCGCTTCCGCCTGGACGACCTGGATCTTCACCTTGTCGCGTGGCTGATTATCCATTGTGACGGTGCGAAAGAACGAGCCGCCTTCGTAGAAACCGCCGTCCACATAACGAAGGAAGTTGGCGACGCTGATCGGGGCTGCTTTCTGGAATAGCTCCGCCTCGATGTCGCCCAACTCCGTCTGGATGACGACGTGCGGCCGGTATGGGGCCGGGCGCGTCGACTCGAACGCAGCGCACCCCGCCATCGCGAGGACTATAGACATCACGCAGAGCGGGACAACCTTTCGATCCAGCGTCTTCACGGGGCTTCTTCCTTTCTTTGGACTGCCATTGTCTTTTCCGGACGACCCCCCCCCCGATCGAACCCGCAAGGGGGTCGCCGGACAGGATTCTACCTGTTCCAGGCGCGGATTCAACGCCGTAGCCTAGGAAGGCGCACGTCATTAAGTACATTCCTTATTTACAATTCGCCAATGGCGGTGCACACTGCCGGCATCTCCTGAACTGCAGGACCTGATGCAGCACATGAACGTCGTATGCGACCACAGGGTTGAGTCGTCAATAGAACGAGTCTACCGAATGAGCACGTGTGAATTGGGAGGAATCCAGATGAGCCAACGCCTTGCGATCCTGTTCCTGCTCCTGTTTCTGGCCGGGTCCAGCACAGCGACGACGTACTATGTGTCCGCCCACGGAGCGGATCTCAACGACGGACTCAGCGCCGCAACTCCGTTCGCGCACCATCCCTGGGACAACCAGGCGACGGACATCGCCGACGCGACCACCCTTCGTCCCGGCGACATCGTCTACATGAAACGGGGGCACATCTGGTACAACTGCTCTATCAACGTAGAGGACAGCGGCGTCAACGGGAACCCGATCGTCACGACGACGCTGGACGGATTCGGATTTGGGGACAATCCCAAGCTCGTGGGCGCGTACAATCCCTCCTCTCTGTCTTTCGCGCCCGACGGAGGCGGTTACAAGGCGACGGGGATTGCCGCCGAGCCTCGGATCGTGGTCTACAACGGGACCGGCTACAATTGGCGGGTTCTTGCGAGGCGGGACTCTGCGAAGAGCAGTGTGGTTGCGGGCGAGTGGGATTGGGACGAAGATGGGGGCAGGAACTCCCTGTGGATCAACGTCGGTGAGGATCCGAACACAGGGACGGTGTGGGCGGCCAGACGGAACGTCGTGGCCCTGGTTTCAGGCTGCTCGAACGTATCGTTCAGCAACCTGGACTTCTGCGTCAGCCAGAGCGGCAGCTCCGGGACGGTCTACGTCGCCTCGTTTTGCAGCAACATCACATTCGACAGTTGCGGGTGCGCCTATGGATTCGCAGGGATCAACGCATCGGACAGCAGTTCCCTGACGATCCGAAACTGCCGCGTGTGGGACTGGACGCAGGGCGCGGGAGTCTTTCTCACCAATTGCGGCGACTCCCTGATCGAGCGTTGTCTCATCGACGGCGGCAATCTTGGCGTCACCGGGATTCGATTGCACAACTCGAGCGGCAACTCGATCCAGGCGTGTCATCTCCAGGACTGCTGGAACGGCCTGGAATACGGACATGGCGGAGACGGGTCCGGGATCATGGTCTCCGGCAGCAGCGGCAGCAACAGCATAGCCGCGAACACGCTCCTCGGCTGCTACGCGGGCATGATCCTCAAATCCGCATCGGGCACGGGCGACAACGCCCTGGCGTATAATTTCGTCGTCAACTCCCGCGTCAACGGGATCTCGATCACCAGCAACGGCATCGCCCTCCCGGAGCAGGCATACTGCAATATGGTGGTTCACAACCCCTCCGATCACGATCCAACCGACGCGGTCAACTACACCGGCCACGGCATCGTGATCCAATCCACAGGGGCCAAGGCCGTATTCAACAGCAACACGATCTTCGTGTCTCGAGCGGGAGAAGGCTGCGACAACTGCAATGGATTGTGCATTTCCGACACGAGCAGCAACATCGTCGAAGTCCGCACGGACTACAACGTGCTCTTCGGCGTACGGGACGCCTACGTCGCCAAGCTCGTGGACGCCGGCGGGGCCCACATGTATCGGACCGTGAAGGAATGGCAGGCGGCGATCCAGGCGGACCCGAAGGTTCTGGACCTGGACGGCAAATCGGCCGCCGCGGGCGCCCACGACACCGGAGCGGACACAGGATGGGCGCGTCCTTCGTACGGCGCCAGGATCTCATCAAGCGAGGCCGGGGTTCCGTTCGAAGCGGCGCTGTTGTATGGTCCGGCCGCGGAGCTTGCTGCGACAGATCCGTGAGGACGGCAGGCACAGCCCGCCCGCGTCTATGGCGAGGCGAGCTTCCGCAGATCAGTCAGCCGCCCCGACGGGTCTTTCGATCGGACGGCGACCTATCTCATCCTGCGGCTCAGATCGCCGCCGGGATTGCGGCCTTCTCGCGTTCCGGCGACGCCGTCGGGAATCTGACCGTGTGCGTGATCCGCGACGCCAGTTGCTCCATCGTTCCGAATCGGTAGTGCTCGCACAGCCACGTCAGTTTGGGCAGCGTCGTTCGCAGGTTGTTGTAGCACTTGAAACTGCGCCACGGCCCCAGCGGCAGATGCGGGTGGTCCGGGTCGATCTCCCTGGGATGAACGTAGACCACCAGCGGGCGTCCCTCGCGACGAAGATGCTTCGCCCCCCACCGAATGACGGGCAGAGGCGACAGTCTGAGATACCCCCCGCCGAAGAAACACACCTTGTGTCCCAGGACGTCGACGGTGGAGGCGGGGATCTCGACCAGAGGTCCGTTCGCCGTCTCGATCACATGAGGTTCAGGGCAGATCCCCCGATAGCCGCCATGGCCATGGTACGCCGGGAAGGCGCTGGCGTCGTAGCGATAGCCTGCTCCGGACACGACGTCGAAGAACCAGGGATTGTCGTTCTTCACGCTGAATCCCGGAGAGCGGTATCCGATCACCTCGGCGCCCGTGATCTCCTCCAGGACGTGTTTCGCATGCCGGATGTCCTCCTGGACAAGGGCCTTGTTCGTCCGCCTTGCCATGACATGCGCATACCCATGCGAGCCGATTTCGTGCCCTGCGGCCTGGCACTTCCGCACAACGTGCGGCATGCGCTCCGCCATCCAGCCCAGGCAGAAAAACGTCGCGCGAACATGATGATCCTGGAACAACTGCAGGAGCGTCTCCACGCTGCGTTCCGCGCGAAGAGGCAGCTTGCCCCACTCCGCCGCGGGCGGGACACTGTCGCTGTCCAGGATGTGAAACCAGTCTTCCAGCTCGCAGGTCAAGGCGTTCGGCATCATCCGTTCATCGTTCGCTTCTGCAATAGACAGCATCGTGCGCCCCCCTTGGATTGTATCGTCATTCATGATTCCGCATTTTCCGCAACGCGTCGAAGTCGCTGCGGCTTCACGGCAACGCCGGACTGATCGCCGGGCCCAGCACGCGGCTCGCCCACAACGGCAGTCTCTTCCACATCTCGACTTTCCTGGCGTATCTCGGGTCGTCCGCCCGGGTGAGGGCCGGGTCCTGCCCGGTGGCCGTCCAGTACTGCCAGCACAACTCTACGGGCGTCGCGCCCCATCGCTCTTTGAACGTGTGCTGCCCGCTGCCGATCGTGCTCCTCCCAAAGTCGAACCACTGCATCCCCTCCCGACAGTAGTGCTCGATGGCCCCCCAATTGAGGATGTAGTTCGGGCCCATGCTGTCGTAGTCTCTCAGGGCCGCGCCCCAGCAGCTCTGGACCCATCCCTGGAACGTATAGGCGAACAGGACCGCGGTCGCGACGCCGTTGTGCCTGGCCACGAAGATCCGGGCCGCGTCGGGAAATGTCGCCAGAATGCCGGTAAACAACCGGCGAGGATAGCACGGCGTGCCCAATTCGTGCATGCGAATCGTCCATACGCGATAGAAATCATCGAGCAGCTCGAGGCCGCCCGAGGTCACGGTGAGCCCCTCAGTTTGGGCCTTGTTGATGCGGTTGCGCGTCTTGTGTCTGAGGGCTTTCCAGACCACCTGAGGATCCGGGGCCAGGGCGAGACACATGGAGATCTTGTCCGTGCGAAGGTACAGCTTATAGGGCCAGACCTGCGTGTTCCTGAACTCGATGGACTCGCAATGATTCTCCCGGGCGATGTCCACCGCCCGGTCATACAGCACATCCAACGCGGCCGGCACGGCGACGAGCGCCCCCCCATAGTCGCTGAACGCCTGGGAGATCATCCGATTTCCGAACAGCCTGCTTCGCACCTGCGTGAGCGGAAGAACTCCACAGACGTTTCCCTCCTGTCGAGCGACGAGATAGAAACCTCTGTGGCCAAAGGCGGTCTCGACCATTCGGGTCCACGCCGGCATATGGCAGAGCTTCGCGCCAGGCATCCCCCGTACAAACGCGTCGCACTCACGACTGTTCCCTTCCAGAATCATTGTCTCGATTTGCATGGTTTTCTCCTCATCCTTCGGAACCGACAGCAACCCCCGATTGTCTCGCGTCCGACCGCAGAGAATCCGCGTGCACCGAGGATTTCCCCGGATCGGTCAGGCGAGCATAACGGCTTAGGAATCGTACGGCCCTCTCGGCCCGCTTCGGGCTGACCCAGGGCCCCGTCAAGAGATGAACTTCTTTGGACATCAGGTATTCGGTGCGCGGGCATTGCCCAGGCGTGTAGTCGTAGAGCCACGCGCTGCGGGTCTGCACGTGAGCGCCTGGCCGGTCGAACCATGTGCCGATCGGAAGGCCTCGCGACATGGCTCCCCGCAGGACTTGTTCTTTGTTCTCCACGAGAACGGGAACCATCAAGAGAGCGGGACATCCGCCGCCGGGGCTCAGTCCGCGGATGTCCATCCCCAGCCTCTCCAGCCGATCGAGGTAGAGACGCGTGAGTTGCTCGCGATGGCGGCGATTCTCCTGCCACCCGGCGAGTTGAACCACTCCGAGGGCGGCCTGGAGATTGGCCGCTCGCGACAGGTAATCGGGCGGCATTTCGACCCCATACTCCTCCGCGGAGATGCTGCCTCGAATCAGCCCGGCCCGCTGAGCCCATCGGTAAAGATTGCCGGCGAGAGCCCGTGTCGTCGGGCGCGCCACGATGGAGTACAGAAGCGTCTGGATGGCCAGGGAACGCGTTTGACGGCGTTCCCGATCGCGAGGGAACTGCTCGCGGATGTCGCCGGCCCCGGCGTGAATCCGAGCTTCGCGAAAGACCGCCACCCCTCCCTGCGTGGTTGAGAACGGCTTGCTGAAATGGGTGCTGAAGTACGCCGCATCGCCGAATGCGGGCTCTCCGTCGCCGGGCAGGTCGTTCTGAATCAACTGGCACCTGTCCTCGATCAGAAACACGTTCCGCTCAGCGGCCAGGCGAATCCATTCCCGAACCGGTTGAACGATGCCATAGGTGTGCTGGCAGATGATCGCTCTCGTACGAGACGTGATCAGAGCCTCCACGTCCCGCGGGCAGACGTTGTACACCCCCGGCGCGGGATCCGCATAGACGCACGTCGCCTTGGCGAACTTGACCGCCATGGGCACGGTCTCGCATGTATAGGACGGCAGGATCACCTCGCTGCCGGCGTCCACGCCGATCGCTTTGAGAATCGTCCACAGCGCCACCCGGCCTCTGCCGAATGCCGTTGCGTTGCCTTTGCCGTCGAGGAATGTTCGGACGAACGCCTGCTCATATGCTGAAACAAGTTCCGTTCGTGATGCCCACTGGGGCCTCAGGAGCCCCTTTGTCGCTGCAATCACCGAATGCATGCCACCTCATTTCCGGACTCAAGGCATTTTTTTCCCTTGTTGTCCGCTTCGGCCGGGACCGGTAGAATGACAACAGCCTGTTTCTGCGCATAAAATCACCGTGCAGAGCAGGTTCCGGGCTGGTGAGCTCGACGGCCAAATCGAGAGACTCGCCAGCCCTCTGACATATTGCGGCTCGTTCAGACCGAGCCGATATCTCTGTTATGTTCTTGGTCGTTCAGACTGCTTCGAAGCGATCCCTTTCCGAGAGAATGAACGTGCAGGCTACTTGTCGGCAGGGATCCGTTCGAGCCAGACCTCCCGCCAGAAGGGAAAACAGGACCTGTCGCACCCGTACAGACCCTCGCAGATCACGCCTTCGAGAAGCACGGTGTTCTTGGCTTAGCGGATCTCGCCCGTGCTCTCCAGGATGATCTTCTCGACTCTCTTGTACACGCGACGCTCCTGACCGCAGTATTTGCTCATGCAGGGAATCCAGGCCAGACCGCTGCTTTTTCCGCAGGAGTCGAGAGTCGCGAGGATCTCCGATTCCGACTTGACCCGCACCCGGTCGCCCGGTTGCAGACTCCGCGTCTCGGCGATGGAGCCGGCCTTTGCCCCGGAAGCCTTGACGACCCGCCGCCGGTCCGCAAGGAACCTCCGGACCCTGATCGCGGCGATGTGAAACGCCTCCCGGGGACCACGCGTCCGCAATTGCCAGAACAGTTTGTACGCCCGATTGGGGTACCCCACAGGCTCGGTCCACGCCATCAGGCCTTCGTGTTGCCCCTGGCACGCTTTGTCCTCTATCGACATCTCACAATCTCCTTCCCTTATGTCACACCTGGGCGGCCGCGGGACCGGCAGTCACGGCCCTTACCGAATTCGCGACACGCATCTGCTTTACGACGCGGGCGGGCTGACCCGCCGCAACGCACAACGGCGGGATACTGGATTTCACGAAGGACAACGCGCCGACGACCGCCCGCGGCCCGATCTCCACGCCGGGATAGACAACGCAGCCGATGCCGATGAAGCTGCCCTCCCTGATATAGACGTCCCCGCAGACCACATCGCCATCGAAGGTGTAATAGTACGAGTTGTCGTGGTCCAGGATCACGGTGCGGGCCGTGATGACCACGTTGTCCCCCAGGTGAATCCGCGACGGATTCACGCCGCCCAGCAGGCAGCCGTACCCGATCTCCACGTTTCGGCCGATGTCCACGCCCCGCAGCCGGTGAAAGAACGTGCGAAGCCGTTTGTGCGGCGCGATCGAGGCGGGAACGACAAACAACGTGGCCCGCAGACGAGTCCAGAAGCTGCCTCTGGCTATGGCCTGACGCTCTTGTTTCATACCATCCGCTCGTAGATTTCTTCGTACGCGTGAACCATTTTGTCGAGGCTGAACGCCAGCTCGACGTGCTCGCGATTGCTCCGGCCGTCGAGGGAATCCCACGGAATGCCGGCAAAGTCCAGATGAGCCGGATTCAGGTAGGAACAAGCAGGGAAGCCAAGCAGCCGATGCTGAGGAATGTCGGACAAGATCAGGTGGAGCCCCTCGGCCGCCGCCTCCAGGACGCTGACGGGGAGCCCCTCGCTGAACGATGGATTCACGAACGCCCGATACCCGGCGATCGTCTCCCGGACCTTGTCGAACGGCACGGGACCCCGCCAATGAACGTGCGTGCACTGCCGGAGACGATTCAGAACCGTGTCTTGAAACGTCGGGTCGTGTTTGTCGAAAGGCCCGTACAAATCCAAGGCCACTTGGGACGACTCGGCGGCCTCGATAAGGCCCAAAACGTTCTTCTCGGGCGAAAGCCGGCCCAGGTACACCATCTGATTCTTCGGAAGACTCGTCTCGTGCCGATCCCCATTCACTCCGTTGCGAATGAAGTGAACGCGACGAAACGGCGCCAGCCGCCGAAAGAGTCTCCAATCCCGCTCTCCCACGAAGACGACTTCAGGTCCCCATAAGCAGGCCAGGCAGTCCATCATGAAGACCGCCGCCCGAAAGGGAAGCGGCCATCTGGCGAGTCTCCACCCGCAGCCGTGCACCGTCAGCACGCACTTGACGCCGCTCAAGCTCAGGAGCAACGCGTGCGGCGTGAAACTCTCCTTGTGAAGGTGGACGACGTCGATGGCCCGATCGCGGCAGTATCGCCGGATCTGGCCGACGGCCCCGAAGATCCCATGTTCCAACGTGCTCACCCTTGGCCAAGGCGAGTCGCTCTGCCATTCCGTCAACACGTGGCTCTCCACCTGCGGCATTCCCACGACAAGATCGTAGGCCACCTTCTCCACCCCGCCGTGACTGGGAGGGAAGTTCTTGGGTCCCACGTGCAACACTTTCAACCGAGGATGTCCCACACCCGCTGCTCCCAATCGGATTCCACGATCTGCATCAGTTCCGGATTGTCCCGGCGGAAATCCCTCCGCTGTTCCCGGAGCCGGCCGAGAAAGGACTCCAGTTCGCTGGGTCCCTTGTCTGAAGAATCGACGCCGTTCCCCGACAGCGAGAATCGCCAGGCATCGTGGACCGGCAGATGGCGAAACGGGAACCTCTCGTGAACGGCGACCGGGCAGCCGGCAAGGAGGGCCTCGACGACCACATTGGGAAAACCCGCGTCGACATAGGGCAGGAGCACCAGAGCCGGCCGTTGCGTCAGTTCCCGAGTCAGATCGGCCACCACGCCGCGGCAATTCAGCCACGGCCTGCGCCACTCGTCCGGCACACGATCTGCGCCGTACAGGTCCACTTCATGCTCGCCGCGGGACAGTCTTTCGATCGCCCATTCCGTGTTCTTGACGGTCCCGAAGTTCCCCACGAGGGCGATCCGACCTTCGAAGTCTCGAATGGAGGGCATCGGCCGCCCGATCGTGTTCGGCAGGATCGAGCTGTGTTTGAAGGCGCCGAGCCGCTCCTCGAAGAGCGCACGCAGGTCCTCGCAGACGAAGACGAAATGGCACCCCAGGCCTTTCATGATTCTCTGGCACAGCAGCGAAAAGCGAGCCTGGATCGCGTGGCCGGCCTGTCTCGCGTACGTCGCCTCATCACCGCGAATCATGTAGTAGACGGGCACACGGGAATGCAGGAGCCGCAGCGGGATCAGCGGCAGCGCCGCGAGACTCCCATAGACAAGGACCGAAACGGGGTTCTCGTCGCTTTGTGGTCTCCACAAGAACCCCAAGAAAGCGCCGAGGCCCTGAATCCGCGTCACCCGGCATCTCCTGGCAAGCACTTCCAGCAGCATCTCCATGCGTTTCTTGAAGCCGCCGGCCGTCGGCCAGAAGTGAACGAGAACATAGGCTCTTTTCGAATCCATCGTGAATCCTCCGCGCGTTAGTCTCTGCCCCGATGAGGGGCTGCTTGCACGGTGGCGAGGCCATCCGGTCCTGCCATAGCGTGATCTCCGTCGCCTTCTCGGCGTGTCGCGGATAGACTGAAACGCTCCAGAAGGTACTCTCTCTTCGCCTTCAAGGGCATGCTTCGCACATGCGTGAGCTTGTGGGCATTCTTCGCCCAATACTCCTTCAACGTTCGGATCGGCTTGGCCGGCAGGCCCACGGCCACGCAGTTGGAGGGGATATCGCCGACCACGACGGCGCCGGCCCCGATGATGACGTTGTCGCCGATCGTGGCCCCCGGCAGCACCCGAACGCCGGCCCCCAGAAACACGTTGTTCCCGACCGTGATGGGCCCGAAGAGCTCCGCCTCGGGCGATGTGTCCCGGAACACCCATATGCCTCCGTCGTGGGTGATGAACGAGACATCCGCGGCGCTGACGTGATCCCCCAGCGTCACCAGGAACGGCTCGCTCCCATAGTGCACGCCGATGAGACGACAATCCTTCCCGACCCGCACTCCGATCGAACGCGCGTATCCGACCGGATCCAGATAGCTGTACAGGATTTCGTGCGTTTTGCGGATACATTTGACCAGACTGCTCAAAAGCGACGACATCTCCACTCCTGTCCTGGATCCAACGACCATTCCTGGTATTCCCCGCCGGGACGATATTCCCATTCACGCCAGACAGTCTCAGCAGAGTCCGAGATCGCATCCCACTCCCGCTCCACGCCGCACAAGCCAGCGATAGCGCCCAGGTACACGATCATCGTCGCAGGGCCGAAGACCTGACCGGTGATCAGGCTTTCCACGAAGAACACGATGTAGACGGCCCCGCCGATGGCGTGTTCCATCGAGGTCTTCGCGCATCCACGCACGGTCTGAATCATGGCGTAGTGAACGGCAACCCATCCCAACACGCCGAGCGACCCGAAGGCCAGGAGAATGTCCAGAACGTCGCTGTGGGTATGCTTGCGATTGCCGCCCAGGCCTTCGTCGAGCATCGCGTCTCGCATCCCCGAGTAGCCCGCTCCCAGCATCTTGTCGAGCCAGTCCATCTCCCCGAATGCGTTGACCGCATCCGTCCACAGGCCGAGCCGGCCGGACCCCGCCTTGCTGCCGAGCGAGACGTCCGCGTTGCGCCATCGATCCGTGAGGGCCCCGACGTCCACAAATCCCGCCACGCAGACAGCCACGCAGGCGCATGCGACGACGAACCGGGCCGAGAGCAGGGTCTCCCTGACCTTGGATCTCGTGCCGACAATCCAGAGGATCGCGGCCCCCATGGCCAGTTGCCCCGCTCTCTGATAGGTCAGCATGAGGCCGGTCAGACTGACGCCCAGCAGCCCCATTTGCCATGGGGTCGATCGGATGCGCAGACTCAGAAGGCCGGCCACGCAGAGAATCCCGCCCAGGGATTTCGCCGTGCTGAACCCGCCGAAGCTGGCCTCCACCCCTTCGTACCGGGAATAGGCGCCGCCCCCCAGCACGTGGAGCGCGACAACGGAGACGGCCATGTACACGCTGCCCGCAAAGACCCCTCTCAACACGAGTCTGCGCCCCTCGGCCGTGGAGCACTCAACCGCATAGATGAACCACACGAGAACCCAATAGAGGATCTGCGAGAACGCGATGACGTCTTCCCAGAAGTGTCCGTTGTGCCTCAGCGCCATGGTCGTCGAGACCCCAGTGATCAGAAGGAACGCGGCGATACAAGCCGTCGTGCGAAGCGACATGTCGAAGGGCCGGCGCAGGCGGCATATGAGATAGAAGCTCACGATGCACAACGCCGCACAGTGATAGACCTGCGCGATGCTCCAGACGCCGGCGCGGGGCCCCCACAAACCCTGGATCTGGCCGCAGACCATCTCACAGAGAGGGACGCCCAGCAGAATGCCTCGACCAAGATAGCTCATGAGCCCGCGGCCCCCTCTGTTCGCGACCGAACCAGATGCCGCACGCCAGACACGAGCGGCACGTATTCGAGCCGTCGTCGTATCCGCGTTCGAAACTCCGACGGAACGCCGAGCCCCAACGCCGCCAGCGAGAGGAGCATCATGGACACCACTGCGACGACAACCAGCATCGCCCACGAGTTGAACGTTATACGCCGATTCAGCAGACTGCACGACGCGAAGAGCGAGGCCGTCACAATGATCGGACGAAGCATATCCGCAAGTTTCGGCGCGCCGTGCCCCAGGAATCTCCTGACCAGAATCGGGTAATAGACGGTCAGCGGCAAACGACCCAGAATCAGACCCGCGATCACCCCGATCGTGGGGGACGCGGCGACGCGTCCCAGGACGTAGCCAAGCAGAATCGAGAGCGCCGTCGACACGGCGCCGAACGCCACTTTGGCCCGCATGTTCAGAGTCACGTCGATGATGAAGGCGTCGTTTCGAATCCGGATGAGCTGCATCATCATCAGAACCATCAGGAGATTCTCCAGGTCTCCGATGTAGTACGCCGGGCCCACCCAGAGCGACACGAACGCCCGATTCAGCAGAAGGATCATGCTGCCCGCGACCGCCGTGATCAGCCAGGACACGACCACCATTTCATCCCGGATGCCTCCGGCCCGGCGCCGGTCGTCGCTGCCGACCATGGCGCCGATGCTCGGGATGCCGGCGGAAACCCCCAGGGCGGCGAGGTTCACGGCGCTTTGAACCGCATAACTGGACATCGCATAAGAGGTGACCAGGTGAGTGGAGGACAACACCCCGAGCAGCAGGACGTCGCTGGACAGAATCAGCTTGTTCAGCAACGCCCAAAGGAAGACCCAGACGCTGAAACCGGCGAACAGCCGGAGATCTCCCCGGCGGGGCCGCTTCACGCGGAACCAGGGCAGGCTGCGTTTGGCGACGAGCACGCCCATGACGCCCGCGGCGGTCGACGCCACGACTGCTGCGCCGGCCATGCCGATCAACCCGAATCCGACACATGCGAGGAGAACCATCAAGCCGACATTGACCACCGTCCGCAGGGCCTCAATCCACACGCAGCGGTAGGCTTGGTTCATTCCCGTCATGACGGCTTCCGGAATCGACCGCAGCGGAAGCAGCAGGAGGTCGAACACCAGAATCACGCAGACGATCCGGACGATGCCGTATTGCGTCGTGGGGAGTCCCCGAATCAAATGCGGGCTCAGCCAGACGACCAGCCCGCCCAGGACCGCCACCAGGGGCACGAACGCCAGCCAGACGATCAGGGCGCTGCCGATGTCGCGTTGCTTCTCTTCCACGGCGGTCGACCCGCTCTTATTGGCGATCGTCCACTTCAACGCCTGCGTCGCCCGTCCATCGGAGGCCGATACGAAGGTCAGGAGCCGCAGGCAGATCTGCCATACGCCGAACCCCGACGAGCCCAGGAATCGGCACAACAGCGGATTCGCCAAAAATGCGGCGACGAGAGTCACGAAGTAGTTGCCCACCAGGGCGATCGCATTGAGGGACGTGGCTCGCGTGTGAGCGGTTGCGTGTTTTTCGTTCATACGATTCCTGTCACAGACGCGCATCGATCCATTCCGATATGTCGCGGGCAGACAGGATGCCCGCATCGTCTCTGTTGATTTGGCCGGCGGGGTATCCCGCGAGCAGATCGTCAAACTCCCGACGGTACTCCGCACAGAACCGCTCGAAGGCTTCCTCCGACCGGTCTTTCATCGCATGGGATTGTTTTCTTCCGCGAACTCTGTTCATGAGAGTCCGATGGTCGGCGTCAAGCCAGAACACCCTATCGACCACGCGCCGCGATCGGGCCGTGAGATCCGACAGCCAGCAGGACGAAGCCAGCGTAGGCGCATCGGGAAGATAGGCGTGGCGCAGGGTCGCCAATTGCAGCAAAGGGCCAAGATCCAGGACAACCTGGCCGCAGCTCAACACGTGCGATTCGCGATGGCGTTCCAGCAGCCGCACCGTGCACTCGATATTGACCATGATCGCCAGGAATCGAAGGGGCACTCCCTTT
>JBDKUU010000274.1:0-2259 GCA_039679525.1 Phycisphaerales bacterium
GGCCTGCCGTACATCGATTTTCTGGGGACAGGCCTGCTCGTCACGGCTGCGATGTTCACCGCGGCCTACGAATGCACCTTCGGCACGTTCATCCGCCTGGAGTTCGAGAAGGTCTACGACGGGATGCTGGCGGCCCCGATCACGGTCAACAACCTGATCGTGGGCGAGATCCTCTGGGCCGGCACCAAGGGCCTGTTCTTCACGTTTGCCGTGATGTGCGTGCTGATCGCGTTTGGGATCATCCGGCTGCCGGCGGGTCTGCTGACTCCTTTCGTCGGCTTCCTCACCGGCATGATGTTCGCGACCCTGTCGCTGTGGATCACGTCGTTCGTCAAGACGATCAACCACTTCAACTTCTACCTGACGGGGATCATCTCGCCGATGTTCTTCTTCTCGGGCGTGGTGTTTCCGGTGAGCGATCTGCCGCAGAACATCCGGTTCATCGCGGAGATCATGCCTCTGACGCACGCGGTCCGGCTGTCGCGCGCCGGTTGCGGCAGCCATTACACGCCGGCCCTTCTCGGCAGCATAGCCTACATTGCGATATTCACGGCGATCACCGGATTCCTGGCGATCCGGCGGCTTCGAGGCAGACTGGTTCGATAGCAACCGGGCAGAGATCCGAACGGAGCAGATCGTCACAGTGGCGGATCGGGCAGGTGGTTGGGTATGGCGCAGATCATTCTCTCGGGCGACGAACTGGTGTGCATTCTGAACGCCAACGGTCTGGTGCCCGAAGAGGTGGCTGACATCGAGTTGGCGGGCGAAGAGATCAGGCTTCGGGTCAAGACTTCCTGGCCGATTTTCAAATCGATCCGGGTCTGCCTGCGATTCGCCGGGTTCGAAGACGGGCAGGCCGTCCTGCAGCTCGAGACCAATCGCTTGATCGACCAGTTCGATTGGCTCGTCGACAAGGTGCTGGCGGGTTTCCCGCTGGCCGAACATGGGGCCCGCTGGGAATACCCGAGGTTTCATGTGGACGTGAACAAGCTGATTCGCCAGCAGGTCCGCGGCGTGAAGATCACGAACATCGCATTCGAAGAAGGGCGGTTCCGCATCACGACAAGTCACTCGTTCGATGGGACCTCATCCTGAGGCTAAATTCGAAGCACGAAATTCGAAATCCGAAACAAATCCAAAACCCAAAGCACGAATGATCGAAACGCTGTCGCCTGGCGAGAGCCTGTTTTGAATTTCGAATTTCGGTCATTCGTGCTTGTTTCGGATTTCGATGGCGCCAGCGTCGAGGACCCGCATGAGACTCTGTGAATCCGCTCCCCACGGAAGCACAGGGCTCAAGAGAGCGGGGGGCGGATGGAGAGGCCATCCACCCCCTTGTCGGCGATTCACTCTCAGCGAGGGTTGATGTCGATTAAGGTCTCGGCACGACGCGCACGGTGACGACGGCGACCTTGAGATCCTTGGTCCCGCCGGGCCGGCCGGCCAGATTGGCGTTGGTCAGCTTGGCGCAGACGCTGCAATGTCCGCCGGGCGGGTTGATGTCGGCGCCGTTGATGTAACAAGAATACGTGCCGGGGACGACGCCCGTCGGGGCGATCGTGCAACTGAGTCGGATGTTGCTGTTGGTGCGCACCTGGAGATCCGTGCACCCTTCATAGTTGTGAATGGTGACCTGTTTGAGCTTGATGATGGCGTTCTGATTGACGATCTCGATCCAGTACCCGATGTCCATGACGACGGGGATCGTCGCCACCTCCTGGGGGATCGGCGCACAGGGCCAGACGTGCCACTTGATTTCTCCTGCATGAGCGGCCGACGCGCACAGGACTGTCAGCAACCCGATAAGCAGACTCCTCCGTGACATAGAGACTCCTTTCACGTGCCGGTTCCGGGGGCTGCCGGGACCGGACTTGTCAGGCCGATGGCGGCCTCATCCATGTATGATGCCGGGATCTCACAAGAGCACGATCGTCCGAACGGACCATCCCCGGACGATCGCGCAGCCCTCACAGGGGTCTGTTCCCGATCTGCACTGTTATGGGCCTAGTATATCCGCTTATTGGATGGGGGCCTCCTTTCTCCTGATCTACAAAGCCGATGGTCTGGCGCCGGGCGAGCGTAGTCTCCCGGCGCCAGACCCAGTGAATCGACAGGTCCTCCATGACCGGCCGATTCACAACGATGCGAGCGTATCTGAGTGCAAGAAGATTCGGGCTGCTTTATGGGAATGAAAATCGCAGGTCGCAGTCGCAGAGAAACGCCGGCTCGGAGCGTTTCCCGCTTCTCCCACCTCCCGCT
>JBDKUU010000275.1:0-3002 GCA_039679525.1 Phycisphaerales bacterium
CGGGCTGTGCAGTAAGAGTATGAGGGATGATCTGGAAAGGAGCTCGGGATGGATCGACGTGACATGATCAAAGGGGTCGGGCTCGGAGCCGCCGCGGGCATGCTGGGCTTCCTGAAACCGGCCAGGGCCGAGGACGCAACGTATTCCAAGGCGACCAAAGGCCTGCCGCCGCTGAAGATCACGAAGGTCAAAGCGATTCTGACCGCTCCGGCCGGGATCCGCCTGTGCGTGGTCAAGGTCGAAACGAGCGAGCCGGGACTCTACGGCCTGGGCTGCGCCACGTTCAACCAGCGGCCGTTGACCGTCGCGGCCGCCGTCAACGAGTACCTGGACCCGTTCGCCCGCGGCCGAGACGTCGATTGCATCGAAGACATCTGGCAGAACGCCTACACCAGCTCCTACTGGCGAAACGGCCCCGTGCTGAACAACGCCTTGAGCGGCCTGGACCAGGCTCTCTGGGATCTCAAGGGCAAGCGGGCCGGCATGCCTGTCTATCAACTGCTCGGCGGCAAGTGCCGCTTCGCCGTGGACTGCTACACGCATTGCGGAGGCAACGATCTCAAGCAGATCGAGGACAGCGTCAAGCAGGCGATGGCCAAGGGCTTCCGGCACATCCGCATCCAGCGAGGCGGGTACGGCTCGCCGCAACTGTCGAAGAAGGCTGATTTCAAGGACGCCGGTTTCGGCCTGCCCGACGATTCGAACATGGCGGTCCGGCCGTACGTCCACGGCGCGATCGAGATGTTCGAGCACGTCCGCGACACGTGCGGCGACGAGGTCGAGCTGCTCCACGACATCCACGAGCGAATCCCGCCCATCGAGGCGATCAACCTGTGCAAGCAGTTGGAGAAGTACCGCCCGTTCTTCATCGAGGACCCGTTCGCCCCCGAGGACAACGGCTATTTCAAGATGCTCCGCCAGCAGACGTGCGTGCCGATCGCGATGGGCGAGCTGTTCAACAGCCCGCACGAATGGGTCGGCCTGATCTCCGAGCGGCTGATCGACTTCATCCGCGTGCACATCTCGCAGGTCGGCGGCCTGAGCGTCGCCCGCAAAATCGCGACGCTGGGCGAATGGTTCAACGTCCGCAGCGCATGGCACGGCCCGGGCGACGTCTCCCCGGTCGGCCACGCGGCCAACGCGCACCTCGACCTGGCGATCTGGAATTTCGGAATCCAGGAGAGCGTGACCTTCAACGACAAGACCCGCGAGGTCTTCCCCGGCTGCCCCACGATGGAGAACGGCTACATGCGCGTCAACGAAGCCCCGGGCTTCGGCGTGGACATCAACGAGGAGCTGGCCGCGAAGTTCCCGCTCCCCGAAGACCCGGGCTACTGGACCCCCGTCCGCAGACCCGACGGCGCCGCCGTGAGACCGTAGATCGGGCTCGGCTCTCGTTGTTCTACAGATCTCTTCTGGAGGATCAGACACGCCTGATTTCGCAGGGTCAGCCGGGCGCCATGTCTACGCCTCGTAGACATGCCTGATTTCGCAAGGTCAGCCATGCCTACGCAAAGCCGTAGCCATGGCACCCCGGCATGGCACCCGGTAACGCCCTGGGTTCTCGACAGGTCGAAGGCGTGTGGAACAACGGAGCCTGTCCCCGCTCTCCGCTGGTGCCCGCAAGGCGATAAACGCACGCCGCGAGCACAACCGACCCGTGACGTTCGCATAACTGCGGTCATACGCCCTTACCCCCACATTCTGAACGAACCTGCATGAAGTCGCCTGCGGTGTTGGGTAGACTGCATGCGCCGGGGCAGTTGAGTACCGAGTCCAAATTCCAGGCGCGAGGTTGAGAAAGCCTGGGGCATCAGGACGAGCCTTATAGGCCATACAATCCGGTCCGCCGGAGTGCCTACCTCTTTTGTGCCGACTGCTCCGGCTTTTTCTCAATATGCCCCCCGTCGGTTCGAAGTCACAAGCGAGATGTCCGCGTTCCGATCGCTTCTCCGTACGGGCGTCGTCATTGCGGCGCGGGGCCCTGGGTGATCTGGACCAGGGCGTCGGGTCGAATCCACTTGGTGAACGCCGCCTTGACGTCGTCGGCGCCGAGCTTCAGATACCGCTTCGCGGCCAGCGTCGGCTCGTCGAGCGGCAGGTCCAGCTCGACACGATCCAGAAAGCCCTGGGCGATGCTGTCGACGCTCGACTCGGACAGTGGGATTTCCCGCAACAACAGGGCCTTGGCCCGCTGGAGGTCCTCGTCGCCGACGGCTTCGTCCTGCATCCGCTTGAGATTCCGCACGACGACCGTTCGCGCCTCTGCGACCTTCGACGGATCGCAGGCGTACTGCACGGTGTAGAGTCCCCGCGTCCTCTTGACCTCGAAGTCCGAAGAGACGCTGTACACCAGGCCGGAGGTCTCGCGAAGATCGTGAAACAGACGCGTCGCGTAGAAGCCTCCGCCGAGCACGTGATTGCCGAGCTCCAGGGCGTAGTAATCCGGGTTCGACCGGTTCAACTCAAGCGTCTCGGCGAGCACGACCTTGTCCTGCACACGCCGGGCGTCCGGCACGGCGAACACCGACGGCTGGTTCAGCGGCACGGAAGGCAGCAGGACATCGGGCTTCGGGCCGGTCGCCTTCCAGTCGCCAAAATACTTGCCGATCACGCGAGAGGCCTCCGCGGGACTGATTCGTCCGATGACGACGATCGTCGTCAGGTCCGGCCGAAAGACCTTCCGATAGTAGTCGTTGACGTCGGCAAGGGTCAGCGACTTGACGCTGTCGGGGGTCGCGTGGCGAAGCGTGGGATCCTCCTGGGGGAAGAGCCCTTTCTTCAACGCCTGCTCGGTCAGGAAGCCGGGGCTCTGAAGCTGTCCGGCCACGGTGGCCGCGGTCTGCTGCTGAATCGTCTTGAAGGCGTCATCAGGCATAGCGGGATGAAGCTCGTTGTCGGCCAGAAGCTCCACGCCCCGCTCGAATTTATCGGCCAGAACGCTGAGAGAGAAGTCCGTGCCTGCGGATTCCGCGGCCCCGATCTGGTCGAGGGCGGCCTGG
>JBDKUU010000276.1:0-2471 GCA_039679525.1 Phycisphaerales bacterium
CCTTCGCACGACCGTTTCGGGCGTGCTCTCTTTGCCGTCGCGGAGATCGTGACGCCATCGTGTGGCCAGATGCCTGACGAGGAGAGGCTGACAGACGCGATAGGTCTGCGAGGCTACAGGCCCCGGAGGCGAGCAGAAGCGGTCATGCACCTCGTCAGTACGTCGGCCACTCTAACCTTATGAGTCGGCGTCATGGCTTGCCGGGATGCGCGAGAACATGTTCACGCGAGCGTAAGCATGACGCCCGACAACCCGGCGGAATCGGATGATCGTAGTAGGGTGGGGCTTGCCCCACCGAGAATCCGATCGAAGAAACGGCTGGGCAAGCCCCACCCTACAACGCCGGTCAGTCTAACCTTATGAGTGGGCGCCATGGCTACGCCTCGTAGCCATGTCTTGCTTCTGCGAGAGAAAGCACATGCTTACGCGAGCGTAAGCATGGCACCCGAATCGGATGTCGAATCGAAACGACTTACCATTTGAGCCTAGCCGGCGTACGACATGTTGCCGAACTTGCTCGTCAAAGCTCATGAGACGCGAATCCCGGGCGAGTCAGTCCTCGCCCGGGATTTTGTTGCGTCCGTGCA
Organism: Phycisphaerales bacterium; assembly: GCA_039679525.1. GTDB lineage: Bacteria > Planctomycetota > Phycisphaerae > Sedimentisphaerales > Anaerobacaceae > PLanc-01. Next base: position 588 of record JBDKUU010000276.1, read on the forward strand.
CGCAAGGGCGTGCGGGTGAAAGGGCTGATTAGCTGTTGAACTCACTCAGATCGGTCTTGTTCTCCAGAGGGATCAGCTTGGCTGCGGCTTTCTGCGGACGAGCGGCGATCTTGTGCAGCACCTCATCCGATTTGCCGAATGCGCGGGCTTTGGACTCGGACTTGCCGGCGGGCTGAAGCTGGGCAGCCGGGTTCAGGCGATGCTGCCCCGTCCTGGCTGTCTCCGATCCGGCCTTCCGCAGATTGCCCCCTCCGACCAGCGTCATCAACTGGCCCACGATTTCCTTCATGCTCTCGGCCTGGGCGCTCAGTTCCTCCGACGCGCTGGCCGATTCCTCGGCGTTGGCTGCGTTCTGCTGGGTGACCTTGTCCATCTGGGAGACGGCCGTGTTGACCTGGTCGATCCCCTGGGCCTGTTCTTGAGAGGCCGCGGCGATCTCGCTGACCAGGTCCGTCGTCTTGCCGACGCTCTGGACGATCTCTTCGAGGATCTTGCTGACCTCGCCGGCGATGCCGACTCCGTTCTTGGAATTCTTGACAGATTCCTGGATCATGTTCGCGGTGTTCTTGGCGGCTTCGGCGGACCGCATGGCCAGATTCCGCACTTCCTCCGCCACGACGGCAAAGCCCTTGCCGGCCTCGCCCGCGCGGGCGGCCTCGACCGCCGCGTTCAGCGCCAACAGGTTGGTCTGGAAGGCGATCTCATCGATGACCTTGATGATGTTGGCCGTCTCATCGGAGCTTTTCTGGATCTCGTGGATGGCGGCGTTCATTCGGGACATGGCCTCGGCGCCGGTGCCGGCGGACTTGCGCGCCTCCGTGGAGAGAGCATTGGCCTGCTGGGCGTTGTCGGCGTTCTGCTTGGTCATGCTGGACATTTCTTCCAGACTGGACGAGGTCTCCTCCAGTCCGGCGGCCTGTTCCGTGGCGCCTTCCGCGAGGGACTGGGACGCGGCGGAGACTTGTCCCGCCGCCGAGGTCACCTGCTCGGCTCCTTCCGAGAGCTGGCTCACGATCCGCTGAATCTTGCCCGTGATGCTCCGGGCCATGAAGAACCAGACGACGACGGCGACAACGATGGCTCCCAGGAGGACCGCGCCCAGGATCCAGTTGCTCGCTTTGCCGACGCTGACGACCTTGTCGCGGACCTCGCAGACCTCGTCCACGTAGGAGCCGACGCCGATCACCCAGTCCCACGGCTCGAAGTAGACGAGTCGCGCGATCTTCTCGCGGGCGACGGTGTCGCCTTCATTCTTCCAGGGGTAGCGTTGTTCGCCAATCTCCCCGTCTTTCAGGGCGAGGGCCTTTCGACAGATGTCCTGGATGAAGAGCGAGCCGTTGGCGTCCCGGGCTTCCCAGACGCACTCGCCGTCGCGCTTGCCCCCCTGGGAGATGATGTAGTTGCCTTTCGAGTCCAGCACGTATGCGTATCCGGTCCTGCCGATCGTGAGGGCCGTGACGGCCGTCCTCAATTCCGCGATGCTCTCCTCGGGAATCCCCACGTACAGCATGCCGACCAGCCTCTGGTTCTGATCGAGGATCGGCTCGTATGCGGCGATGTGCTGCTTGCCCATGACCGTCGCTCGTCCGCGGTAGGTCTGGCCTTGAAGGACGCTGGCGATCACGGGATTTGCCTTGCCGTCGGCGTCGGTCCTGGCGATGTAGGTCCCGATGGCGCGGGAGCCGTCCGGCTTCTGGACGTTCGTGCAGACCCGGAGCATGTCCCCGGCGTCGTTCATCCGCTGGAAGATCGTGCAGGCGCCGCCGACGAGCTTCTGCACCTGGTCCACGACCGGAGCGGTCGCGCTCGCGTCGCTGGTCTTGCCGAGCCAGGCGTCGCCGATCATCATTTTGGGCAGTTCCACCCGCTGGGAGATGTTCGATT
>JBDKUU010000277.1:0-1665 GCA_039679525.1 Phycisphaerales bacterium
CCAGCAGTTCTCCCGCCTGCCGCAGCAGCCAGCCGCTTCGCTGATCCCGGTAGGCGGCCGTGATGTATTGAGGCTGCCGCAGACCGGTCTCCGCCAGGGAGCCGTCGGCCCGCAGGAGCCAGCTCGCTCCGGTCGTCAGACCATAGTGGTCCGCGGGCCCGGCCAGCTCGCGATTTCTGGCGGCCTCCATGCCGTTCCACGCCTCGTGACGACCGCCGGCCACGTGTCCGTAGGCGTGGTCTTGGTGCACGGCGGTGACCAGTTCCGTGCCGTCGACCACGGGGACTCCCCGCTTGCGGGGGTTCATGACCAGCCAGTTGTCCCACGCGGTTCGGCCGATGGCAAAAGGCGGAATCTCCGGCCAGAGTCCTTTGCGGAAGACGAAATAATCCAAGCCGCATTCGGCGTGGAGCATGGCGTGTTCCTGCAGCCGTTGCTGGAGCGACAGACGCCACTTTGGATCGTCGAAGCCGATCTCATCGAGGACCGGCAAATCCCATCGCTGCCCGATGAGAAGGAAATTCTCCAGCCGCGCCTGCACCGTCTGCACGCCCTGCAGGAAGTCCGGCAGGAGAATCATGTCGGCGTTCACATAGGCGAGGACCTCGTGGCTTGCCTGATCCTGGGCGGCCTGAAAGAGCTTGTTGACCAAAGGCGTGCCGAATTCGTTGCGGTCGACGACCGGGACGTGTTTCGCCCCCGCTTCTTCGGCCATCTCGCGAATGCCCGGCTCGTCGCCGAAGAGAATGATCTGGGGCTTCGGGTCGAGTCTCGCCCAACTGCGAATCGCGTTCTTCTGGATCACGGCCGTGTGGCCGGTGAACGCTTTGGGCATCGCGAAGATCGTCAGCCCGCCGTCGTGGATGGGCGAGGAGACAGCCGCCGTTGGAGCGGAGGGCGTCGGCGACGCGGCCACAACCCCATCGATCAGGAACCTGTGGAACGGCGTGTCCAACTGCCGGTTGACGGCCTCCAGGAAGCCCAGCCGCATCGCATACTGCTCGTCCAGAGACTTCGTCCCGCAATACGCCTTCATGGCGTCGTGCGTGGGTTTCTGGTACGATTTGCCGGCGCCGGCGCTCCAGAGCCGCTCGTACTCCAACTGCTCTTCCCACGTCCCGCACGCGTGAAGGGCCACGACGCCGGGGTCGGCCACGATCCTGAACCCGGCCTGCTCCAGTCTGGCCAGAGTCGTCCGGTCCACCTTGCCCATGTGGTCCGGCTGGAACCCGCCGATCTTTCTCAATGCCTCGACGTTGTAGATCTTGATGCTCTCGCGGACGCGGGACGTCCAGTCTTCCCAGAGATGGAAGTAGTAGATCCCCACTTCCTCCGGCTTCGGATAGGCGAACACCCGTTCCCGCATGTACGCGAGAGCCTTGGGGTGCAGGATAAAATCGTCGTCCACCTTGAGGAAGTACGGCGTCTCGCACTCCACGACGCACTTGGTCATGGCGTCGAGGAAGTTCAGATTCGCAAGCACAACGACCCGGTCGCTCAAGTCGAGGGACTCCGTGACCGATTGGGCGGAGTACTTGAACGTGCTGCGGCCGTTGGTGAAGCAGAAGATCGTGAGGTCCCGCTTTCTCCTGCGGCCTTCGGCCTGCACGTCCAGCAGCGGCAGCAGGTTCTCCCGAAAGACCTTGTTCTTCAGGTCCTTCGCTT
>JBDKUU010000278.1:0-4941 GCA_039679525.1 Phycisphaerales bacterium
AGTTTCGAATTTCGTGCTTCTCAGAGATAACGCCTTACGGCGTCACTACGAACGGGGTTGCTTTCGATTTGACCGGGCGGGGGGTGGGGCTTAGACTTGTCGGGGTATGGACCTCGATTCTTAGGGCCGAAGGCCTGGATTTGTGAGGAGAAACGCCATGGTTCCGCACGGAAATGTCACACGCCGAGACCTTCTCAAGACCACCGCCGGTACGGCTCTGGGCCTTGTCGCCTTCCCCTATGTCGTCCGCTCGACCGCGCTCGGCGCGTCCGGGGCGGTGGCTCCGAGCGAGCGAATCGCGCTCGGCTGCGTCGGGACCGGGCCGCTGGGGACGTACGACATGCAGAATTTCCTGTCGCAGAACGACTGCCGGGTGGCTGCGATCTGCGACCTCAAGGCCCCCGTCCGCGAGGCGACGAAGAAACTCGTCGACGACCGCTACAAGAACACCGATTGCGCCACGTACACAGACTATCGTGAGCTGATCGCCCGCAAGGACATCGACGCGGTGCTGATCGCGACGTGCGATCATTGGCATGTGCTGGTGGCGCTCGAGGCGGCGCGGGCAGGCAAGGCCGTCTATCTCGAGAAGCCGATGGGCCTGAGTCTGGCCGAGGATCAGGCGCTTCGCGAGGCCTGCCGCCGGTACGGGACGATCTTTCAGTTCGGAACGCAGCAGCGGTCCAGCAGGGACTTTCGCTTCGCATGCGAGCTCGTCCGCAACGGGCGGATCGGCAAGCTGCCCACGATCAACGTCTGGTCGCCCGGCAGCACGGCCGGCGGGCCGCGAAATCTGGTCGCGCCGCCGGACTGGATCGACTACAATATGTGGCTCGGGCCCGCCCCGTACCATCCGTACACGCCCGGCCGCGAGTCCAACTCGTGGTGGTGGTTCATCTCGGACTACGCCCTGGGCTTCATCGCGGGCTGGGGCGTTCACCCGCTCGACATCGCCCTCTGGGGCGGCGGGGACAAGGTTCTCGGCCCGCTCGAGATCGAGGGCAAAGGCGTCTGGCCGACCCCCGACGGGGTCTGCGACACCGCGCTGAACTGGGACCTCACGCTTAAGTACGACAGCGGCGTCACGATGCGCTACACGGGCGATCCAATGCCCGAGGAGTGGAAGACCCGCTACGGCCGCACCACCAGTCACGGCACGGCTTTCGAAGGCGACGCCGGCTGGGTCCACGTGGACCGCGAAGGCATCAACGCCCATCCGAAGGAGTTGCTCGACACGCAGTGGGGCCCGAACGACGCCCGGCTGTATGAGAGCAACAATCACGCCCGCAACCTGCTCGACTGCGTCCGCAGCCGCAAAGACCCGATCTGCCCGATCGACGCGGCGGTCCAGGTCGACACGCTGTGTCACATCAGCGACATCGCGATCCGGCTCGAGCAGAAGCTGCGGTGGGACTGGCCCAAGGAACAGTTCGTGAACAACGACGCCGCCAATCGCCGGCTCACGCGAGCGATGCGAAGCCCCTGGCGGCTGTAGTCCAGACGGTGCGTGATACGCACCATACGAAAGACCGATGGGAATCAAGAAGGAGAAGGCAGTATGTTGAGAAAGATCGCGATGGGGCTGCTTATCTTTGCGGCTTTCGTGTCCGCGGCGCAGGCCCAGCAGGGCGACGGGTGGATTTCGCTGTTCAACGGCCAGAACCTCGACGGCTGGAAGGCCAGCGAGCACCAGGGGACCTTCACCGTCAAGGACGGCGAGCTTGTCGTCCACGGCGACCGCAGCCACCTGTTCTACGTCGGGCCGGTCAACCACGCCGCGTTCAAGAACTTCGAGTTCAAGGCCCAGGTCAAGACGACCCAGGGGGCCAACTCCGGCATCTACTTTCACACGGCGTACCAGGAGACCGACTGGCCCAGCAAGGGCTTCGAGTGCCAGGTGAACACGAGCCACAGCGACCCCAAGAAGACCGGCGGCCTCTACGGCATCGTCGACGTGATGAACAACGCCCCGTCCAAGGACGGCCAGTGGTTCGACTACTACATCAAGGTCGAAGGCAAGCACGTCCTCATCCAGATCGACGGCAAGACCACCGTGGACTGGACTCAGCCCGGCGATTGGCGCCAGTCCGGCCGGAGGATCGACACGGGTACGATCGCCATCCAGGGTCACGATCCCAAGAGTCTGGTCTACTACAAGAACATCATGGTCCGGCCGCTGGATCCGATCAAGGTCGTCGTCGTCACCGGCGGGCACGATTTCGAGCACGACCCGTTCTTCACGATGTTCCAGGGCCAGGCGGACATCCGGTACGTCGAGGCCGTCCAGAAGGACCACAGCGAGCTGTTCGAGGACATCGGCAACTGGGATTACGACGTGATCGTCCTCTATAACATGTCGCAAAACATCTCGCCGAAGCGGCAGGAGAACTTCAAAGCCCTGCTGGGCAAGGGCGTCGGCCTGGTCGCTCTGCACCACTGCGAGGGCGCGTTCAACACGTGGGAGGACTATCGGCAGATCATCGGGGCCCGGTATCCCCTCGCGCCGCAGGACATCGACGGCGCGCACTTCGAGACCGGCACGTACGAGCACGACCAGGACATGAACGTCAAGGTCGTCGATCGCGAGCACCCGATCACGAAGGGACTGAGCGACTTCGCGATTCACGACGAAGTCTACAAAGGCATCTGGTTCGCCAAGGACAATCACGTGCTTTTGACGACGGACCATCCGAAGAACGACGCCACCGTCTGCTGGGTGCGGCCGTCCGCCAATCGCGTCGTGTTCCTCCAACTCGGCCACGACGGCAAGGCGTACGCCAATCCGAGCCTTCGCGAGCTGATCGTCCGCTCGATCCGCTGGGCCGACGGAAGACTCTGAGAAGAAATTTGAGATTTGAGATCTCAGATTTGAGATCTCTTCAAGAGAAGGGGAATCGTATGTCGTCGCAAGTGAATCGCCGCGGTTTTATGAAGAACTCCCTGGCCGCCTCGGTGGGCGGGATGGTGGCTATGACTTCGGCCCAGGCCGCGGAAAGCAATGCCGCCGCGATCAAGGTCGAGCCGGGCTCGAAGGCTACCATGCCGACGGGAAAAATTGGGAATCTGCAGATCAGCCGCATGCTCCTGGGCGGCAACCTCCTGACCCACTACACGCACAGCCGGGACCTCCAGTACGTCTACAACCTCTGTGCCCACTACAACACGGAGGACAAGATCCACGAGACGATGGCTCTGGCCGAGGCCCACGGCATCAACACGCTGTCGATCCACAACCCGCCGGGAATCGTGTCGATGCTCAAGCGGTATCGCCAGCGTTACGGCGGCAAAATGCAGTGGATCATCTGCCCCATTGCCGAGATCACCGACGACATGAAGGGCTACGCCGAGATGGCGAAAGAGCTCGTCGACGAAGGCACCGAGGCCCTCTATCTCTGGGGCGTCCGGTCCGATCCGCTCTGCGCCCAGGGCAAGATGGACCTGGTCCGCAAGGCCGTCGAGATCGGCAAGGACCTCGGCGTCCCCTCCGGCGTCGGGGCCCACGACCTCAACGTGATCGTCCAGTGCGAGAAGAACAACATCCCGGCCGACTTCTACATCAAGACGTTCCACCATCACAAGTACCCCAGCGCCCCCAAGCCCAACGAGCTCAAGGGCCCCTACAATGAGGTCCCCGGCTACTGGTGCCGCGACCCGCAGGAGACCGTCGAAGTGATGAAGAACGTGACCAAGCCGTGGATCGCGTTCAAGGTGATGGCGGCCGGGGCGATCCCGCCGGCGGACGCCTTCAAGTTCGTGTTCGAAAACGGCGCCGACCACACGCTGGCCGGCATGTTCGACTTCGAGATCGCCGAGGACGCGAAGATCCTCAATGAGACGCTGAGCAGCCTCAGAGGCAGATTCCGCCCCTGGCGGAGCTGAGGTCGTCAGCGAAACAACACAAGTCGCCGAGGGCATGGAGACGAGCCACGCACGGCCTTGTCTCCATGCCCTTGGTTTTCCTATGTTCCCACGCTGTTGCCTTGCATCCTGCCAGGCAGACGATTCGTACACTTCGGGAATCCTCACCAAGAGGTCGAATGAAGACTGTGCGTTTATCGCTTTGCGGGGTACCAGCGGAGAGCTTGGCATGCCCCGCCGGGAGTGATAGACTGTGTATGCCGGCTCGGAAGATAGGGCAACGCTGGCGAGCGACCCGAGCGCCGAAGCCGGTGGGTATACGGCGGAGAGAGCCCGGCATCACGGCGAGCCTCTTCGCTCTCTCCGCTGGAACCCCAAAATGCGATAAACGCGATCCTTCCGCAAGATCTGTTCTCGGGGACCAACGTCCTCCATTTGCACGACCTGGAATTCTGTGATCGATGGATGAACCCCTTGTCCCACGACGCGGTATTAGGTAAATACCTTTATCGAAGGTGTGTTGGCTGCAACCGGAAGACAGATGCGTGGAGACGATGACGATGGGCAAGGCCAAACGCGAGGGTAGAACGGCCGTTCGGGAAACGGGCAAGATCCTGGGGCTGGTGGCGATATTGATCGTGCTGATGCTGTGGCTTTCCGGCACGTTCATCTACAAGATCCGTGCGGACACGCCCATGGTCCAGGAGAAGGCTCCCGCCGCGGGCGTAAAAACGCAGGCCGCCGAGTCCCGGACGTTCCCGGTGATCGTCGAGCAGGTGGGCACGGTCCAGACGCGGACGCAGGCCCAGGTGGCCGGCCGGATCATGGCGCAGGTGCTGGAGGTCATGGTGCAGGCGGGCCAGCCTGTGGTCGGGCCGAATGCCGAGCAGGGGGGCAAGCCCACGATCCTGGCCCGGCTGGACTCCCGGGATATCGAGGCGAAGTTGAGCCAGGCTCAGACTCAGGTGACGGCCGCCGCGCAGGCCCTGGCGGGGGCCGAGGCCCAACTGGCGGCCAGCGAGGCCCAGTACCAGGCGACTCAAGCCCAGGCGGCGCAGGCCCTCACGGATTTCAATCGCATGG
>JBDKUU010000279.1:0-1961 GCA_039679525.1 Phycisphaerales bacterium
AACGCTGGGTGCCGGCGCCGCAGAGGCTGGGTCTGAGCGTCCACGTCAGAGGAGAGGCCTCGATCCATCCGGCCGGGCAGAACCCGACCGTGGCGGACCTGGACCACGAGACGTCCTGGTCCGACGAGATGGAGATGCACATGGAGTACCTGTCGTCGCGCCATCCGGCGTGGAGCAGTTCTCGAGTTCGGCTCGTGACGTGGCCGGTCGTCTCTCTGTCCCGGCTTTTCGGCGTGCGGCGGCGACAATGGATCACCATCCGGCCGGAGGTCGATCGATCCGCCAAACAGGTGCAGACCGCCCTGATGTGCGTGTGGACGGGAGTGGGGAAGAAACACGGGGCGCTCTGGTCCAGCCAGGGCGGCTTGATGGATCTCCCGAATTCGGGAGAGACCGCAGAAGTGGGGCTCAACTTGACGTACCGGGTGAACGGCAGCGAGCTGACCGCCCCTGTAACCGTGTGCATCAGGCGAGCATGAGCTGATTGAGTGAAGCGAACCAAAGACGAGGAGACAGAAGCATGCGAATCAACAACGGGTCGATCATGGTGCGTCCTACGTTGGTCGTGGGACTTGGCGGGACGGGGGTTCTGGTCTGCCAGTGGCTTGAGAAGTACATTCGGGATCTTTTCGACAATCGCATCCCGCCGTTCATCCGTTTCCTGAAGCTGGACACCGATGCGCTCGAAGAGGGCGGTCCGCCCGACGCCAGCCTGGCGGATTTCTACAATCTGTTCCAGGACCTGGACATCGGCGCCGTGGTTCGCGACTGCGCCAAATATCCCGAGCTGCATCCGCACCTGGACTGGTTCGCGCCGTTGCGGGACAAGCTGGACGCGGTGTTCGCCGATTACGGCTGCCAGGGCATTCCTCGTCTGGGACGTCTCGTTTTCACCGAGCTGCGGGAGCGAATCATCCACCAGGCGGTTTCAGCCCGGTTCGGGGAGCTCAGCGCCGCGATTCAGCAGGACATGAAGGGCGACATGGGGCAGTTCAAGCTGATCCCGGGCGGCGCCCCGGCGGTCCACGTGGCCGGAAGCGTGTGCGGCGGAACCGGGGCCGGCATGCTGATCGACATCGCCTACAACCTGCGATGGTGGTCGCGGGAGACGTTCCGGCGGTCGGCGGAGATCATCGGGCACCTGATGCTGCCGGAGGCGTTCGTCATCAACCCGGTCCTTCAGCCGAAACTGCGGGCGGTGGCCGCCGCGACTCTGGAGCAGATCGAGTACCTGTCGGATCCCCGCAGGGAGGATGTGACCATTCGTTATCCCGGCAGCACCGGACATCGGTGTTTCGACAGGCTCACCGCGCCGTTCAATTTCCTCTACCTCGTCAACGGCCAGGGCGACCTGGGCATCGGCAATCGCAAGCACCTGGTCCGGATGATCGCCCGCGTGATCCGCGCCATGATCCTGGAGCCGACCAGCAAGCTCGTGGCGTCCGAGAGCAACAACAAGCTGGCCGACGCCCTGGGTCTCTACGATCCGGCCAATGGCCGCCGGCAGTGTTTCGCCAGCTATGGACTGTGGCAGGGCACGCCGGGGCACGACCACGGCGACGTCCTGGCATGGGTCGGCTCGCGGCTGAAGGAGATGAAGGATGTTCGCTCGGCCACAAACGAGCCGATGGTGCAGAAGATACGCCAGAGCCTCAAACCCTTCCTGGACGTCTCCAGTCGAACCGCGGAACTGAGCCCGGACCATTCTTTCGAATACGCGTCGGACGACGGCAGCGTTTCCGTCGACGGCGTCCTGGCGAGGCTGGAGACTCACTTCAAGGACAAGATCGAGCCGGGCGTTCGGGCCAAGTGCAGCCAGATCATCCAGCCCGCCGACCACCACAAAGAGATCATCAAGGCGGTGACGGACACCATCGAGAGACTCGTGTTCGAGGAGAAGTATCCGCTCGGCGCCGTCCCCGCGGGCCTGAGCCAGTGCATCCTTCACCTGGAGACCTGGG
>JBDKUU010000280.1:0-1591 GCA_039679525.1 Phycisphaerales bacterium
TCGTTCCTCGGCCAGCAGCCTGCCGTAGTCCCGCATGACACCGACATTGCGCCAAGCCGTCCAGACGGCATCCTTGCCTCGTGGAGCCGTGAGTTGTCTCGCGACAAGCGCTGCCTCCGCTTCGACAAAACGGTCCAGTGTCTCATGGCTCCACGTGGGCATCTTCTGCGCGAGGGTCGCCAGCCGCGAGACGATGGTCTCGGTCATCGTGCGACCATCCTCGGCGGAGGACTCTTTCGGGTCTCGCCCGCCGACACCCTGATAGGGCGGACTCCCCAGCCGCGACAGGTCCACCGTGTCGGGGAACAGGTGCATCATCAGCGAAGTCTCGCCCCAGGCAGCGTGGTCGCCCAGGTAGCCCACATCCATCGCAAGCCAGTACTCCGGCGTCCCGAGCACAGCGACGCCCAAGGCCCGGCTCATGCGGACTGCGGTCTCGCGAACGACGATCTGCTGGGCGGCGCCGTAGTGGCCGGTGAGGATGATGATCGCGCGATATCCGTCGCGGGCCATCTCCCGACAAAGCTGTTCCAGCCAAGGACGCAGGAGCCTGGAGAAGACACTGTCCTCGGGGTCCATGATGAACGTATGCGGTTCACTCAGGCCGCCAACACCTCCGTACAGCGCGGGCGAAACGACTCCTCCGCCCTTCTGGGCCGCGAGACTACACAATGCGTGGGCCTTGACCGCATCGACACCCACCACGTTGTGGACGCCGTGCCATTCAATCGTCCCCAGCGGCTGGAAGATCGTCGCACATGCGGCCCGCGCCTCCTCGATCTCGCGGGGCCGGAGAAGTTCCAGTCGGACCTCCCGTCGGTCCTCATTGCCGGCACTTTGCGCCCGCACCGAACGGGAGCCAAGCAACGCCGCCACAGCAGCCCCGAGAAATCCTCTTCGCCCCAACCGTCGAGCCATGATCCATCCCCTTTCTGCCCCAAGCCGGAGCACTATTCGGATCATACCACATCCCGGACATTTCGCCATCGTTCCTCCCAGGCCGGAAGTCCACCTGGTTCGGAGAACCGGCGTGTAACCTTCCCGCTCCAGCCCACGTAGAAGAAGGTGGATGCCGGATTCAACGGGCAGGAAACAGCTTCGTGGCGTTTCCGTGTGGCCTCACAGCAGGCAATCCTGTAGAATGACGAAAGGAACGGATCATGGATAGACGGACATCAATCACAGTCCTCATGACGACCCTGTGTCTGGCCGCAACCCCGACGCTCGCGGCGCCGCTGCAGAAGAGCGAGATCGGTCCGGCGGCCAACTGGGTAGCTCACATCGATCTGGAGGCGTTCCGCAGCTCCGGCATCGGCAAACTGATCCTGGCCGAGTTACAGAGCCAGGGTGTTGGGGAGAAGCTCCAGAGCTTCGAAACCATCTTTTCGTTCAACCCGCTTCGCGACATCCGCGACGTGACCGTCTACGGCAACGGGCAGGATCGCGACAACGCAGTGGCCGTATTCGAAGGGCAATTCGACCCCCAGAAGCTCCTGGCGGTCGTGCGATTGAACCCGCAGTACCAGGAGATCCCGTACAAAGGTGCAATGGTGCATCGCTGGCAGCAGGAGCCCAAGCACGGCGACCAGGC
>JBDKUU010000281.1:0-7416 GCA_039679525.1 Phycisphaerales bacterium
CTGAGATGTGCATGCCTGGCGACAACATCAAGGTCCAGGTCGAAATCATCTCGCCCATCGCCATGGATGAAGGTCTGCGGTTCGCGATTCGCGAAGGTGGCCGCACCGTGGGCGCGGGCGTCGTGACGAAGGTGCTTGCCTGAGCCGAGGGTTCGGGTCGTAGGCGGGCCACGGGCGGTGAGCCGGTGGCGTAAGATGCAAAGATCGGCCGGCGCGCGGGGAAGGACCCGTGTCCTGAACGCGTGCAGGCCGTGCGGTCGGAAAGTACTATGGCTAAGAAGAGCAAAAGAGAATACGTCTGGCTCGAGTGCAGCGAGTGCAACTCCAGGAATTACAGGACCGAGGTCAGCGTGGCCGAGGGCGCTCCGAAGCTGGAGCTCAAGAAGTTCTGTAAGGTCGAGCGGAAACGCACGGTGCACAAGCTCCGACGAAAATAAGACATGAATAGCGGCGTCCCTGCGGGGCGGCCGCGGCGATACGCCAGTAGCTCAACTTGGTAGAGCATTGGTCTCCAAAACCAAAGGTTGGGGGTTCGATTCCCTCCTGGCGTGATGACGGCGTCGGCATAGTTGGGACGCCGCGCCAGAAGTGCCGGATAGGAATAGGGTCTCAGCCATGCTGACAAAGATATATAAGCCCGGGCAGGGGAAGTACACCAGGCTCGGTAGCGGCTTTTCCGCGGCGGCAATCGTCATGATCGGGTGTTACAGCCTGTACACGATGCTCTCGGGCAGCATCGAGAACCTCTGGGTTACGACGATGCTCCCTGTGGTGATCGCGGCCGCCCTGTGTGCCGGTATCTACTGGCTGATGAACAAGCCCGCGGTTGCGGACTTCATGATCGCGGCCGAGGGCGAGTTGAAGAAGGTGAACTGGTCGAGCCGCAAGGAAGTCGCGGTCTCGACGTTGATCGTGATCGTCGTTGTCTTCGCCATGGCGATCATCCTGGGTGTGACCGACATGGTCTTCCAGGTGGTCTTCCGCGCGCTGATCGGTTGACGCGGGATTGCCCCGGCACGGTGGCCGGGGCCGGCAGATGGCGTCGCAGGGATGCGAGCGGTGTGGGAACGGGCAGCCGTGCGGGCACGGGCCTGCGATATGCGGATTGGTCTATCGACGAGTGTGAAGACAAAATGCATTGGTACGTCCTGAGAGTTGCGGCGAATAAGGAGAACCAGGTCAAGGAAGCCCTGGATCGCAAGACCCAGCAGGAGGGCCTGACCGACATTATTGGCCGGATCGAGGTGCCCACCGAGCAGATCAAGCGTATCCGCAGCGGCAAGCAGACCGTGCACAAACGCAAGCTGTACCCGGGCTACGTCTTCATGGAGATGGAGACCACCGAGGACGGCCGCGTCCCGGAGCGGGCCTGGTTCATGATCAAGGGCACCGGCGGCGTGGGCGATTTTATCGGCACGGAAGGGATGCCGACGCCGATGCGCGACACGGACGTCGCGAAGATGCTGCTCGAGGCGGAGACGCCCGAGGAAGCCCCCAGCATCAAGGTCGAGTTCCAGAAGGGCGACCACATCAAGATTCGCGAAGGGGCGTTCGAGAACTTCGAGGGGGTAGTGGATTCGATCGACTCGGAGCGGGGCATCGTCAAGGTGATCGTGACGATCTTCGGACGCAGCACTCCGCTGGACATCGAGTATTGGCAGATCGAAAAAGTGTGACGCAGGGAAGCGGGCATCGTTCACGGGCTGCACGACGCCGGCGTCGACCGGGCGTCGGTTGAAACGGACAGACAAACGCGGGCCGTCTTAAGAATTGGTGTGCGATAAGGGTTTACGATGGCAAAAGAAATCACAACACAGATCAAGTTGCAGGCGCCGGGCGGACAGGCTACTCCGGCCCCGCCGATTGGACCGGCTCTCGGCCAGCATGGCGTGAATATCGGCCAATTCGTGTCGCAGTTTAACGAGCGAACGCGGGAAATGAACGGAACGATCGTTCCGGTGGTCATCACCGTGTATTCGGACCGTAGCTTCACGTTCGAGGTCAAGAGCCCGCCGGCGGCCGTGCTGCTCAAGAAAGCGGCGGAAGTGGCCAAGGGCAGCGGCGTGCCCAACAAGGAAAAAGTCGGCAAAGTGACTGCCGAACAGGTCCGCAAGATCGCCGAAACCAAATTCAAGGACCTCAACGCGTACGACCTGCCGGCGGCCGAGAAGATCATTCGCGGCACCGCCCGCAGCATGGGAATCGACATCGTCGAGTGAAAACCGTGTTCGTCGTCCGCGTGTTGGATGAAATGAGATAGCGTATGCAAACGAAGAGCAAAAGATACAGGAAAGAGGCAGAGCTGGCTCCCGAAGAGCCCGTGAGCCTCGATCAGGCCGTTGAGAAAATCAAGTCGTTCAAATCCGTCAAGTTCGACCAGACGGTCGAGTGCGTGCTGGTGCTCGGGATCGATCCCAAGCAGACGGATCAGTTGGTGCGCGGGTCCATCTCTCTGCCCCACGGCGTGGGCAAGCAGAAGAAGGTGATCGCGTTCTGCGACGATTCGCTGGTGGAAGCCGCGAAGAAGGCGGGGGCGATCGAGGCCGGCTCCGACGAGCTCATCAAGAAGGTTACGGGCGGCTGGATGGATTTCGATGTTGCGATCGCTTCGCCCAAGGTCATGGGCAAGGTCGGCAAGCTCGGCCGCGTCCTCGGCCCGCAGGGCAAGATGCCCTCGCCGAAGAACGGGACCGTGACGGACGACGTCCTCACCGCGGTGGCGGAGTTCACCGCCGGTAAGATCGAGTTCCGCAACGACGCCGGCGGCAACGTGCACGCCGTGGTCGGCAAAGTCAGCTTCGACAAAAAGAAGCTGATGGAGAACATCGAGGCGTTCGTCTCCCACATCAAGAGGGTCAAGCCCTCGGGAGCCAAGGGAACCTACATCAAGAAAGCCTGCCTGTCGGCGACCATGAGCCCGGGCGTCCTGGTGAACGTCTGACCGCAAAGCGGCCGGAGTTCACTCGGGCGGCCGTCGCCGCAGAGCCATCCGCTGCGTGCGGGTGTGGATTAGAACCAAGGGAGATCCGATGAGCAAATACGTTAAACAACTGGTGCAGGCGCAACTCGACAAGAAGATGACGGACCAGGACGTCCGCGACTTCATGGTTGTGAGCACCAAAGGGGTTGGGGGCGTTGACAACAACGTGATGCGGGGAGCGCTCAAGGAAAAAGGAATCCGAGTGCTCGTAGTGAAGAATTCGCTGTTCTCTCGGACGCTGCGGGATCGCAAGATGGACGCGGCGGCCCAGTTGTTCAGCGGGCCCTGTGCGATCGTCTACGGCGGCGACAGCATCGTGGACGTGGCCAAGGAAATGCAGACCTGGCTCAAGAAGGTCCCGGCGGTGCAAGTCAAGGGCGCGTTCGTGGACGGCGCTCTGCTCGACGCGAAGGGCGCCGAGCAGCTTTCCACGATGCCGACTCGCGTGGAGCTTCAGGCGCGAGTGGTTTCCTGCGTTCTGTCGCCCGGCGCTCGCGTGGCCGGCGCACTGAAGGGGCCTGCCGGCGTCATCGCGGGTTGTGTCAAGAGCATCATCGAAAAGGCTGAGAAGGCTGAGAAGCAGGCGGCCTGACCTCACTGGGCCGCTGGACCACAACAATTCATCGAACCTTAAACTGCCTCGACGGCTGTCCCGCAAGGGTCAAACGAGACGGTGGAGTCTCGGCTACTGTCCGGCAATGTTGATATGGGAGTCTATTCATGGCAGACGAGAAAAACTGGAGCGACCAGACAAAGCAGTTGGGCGACAGCATCGTGAAGCTGACGCTGATGCAGGCCAAGGAACTGGCTGATTATCTGAAGGAAGTGTACGGCATCGAGCCGGCGGCCGGCGGGGCCGTGATGATGGCCGGTCCGGCGGCGGCAGCCCCGGCAGCGGCTGAGGAGAAGAGCAGCTTCAACGTGATCCTCACCGGTTTCGGCGCCAACAAGATCCAGGTCATCAAGGTCGTCCGTGAGTTGACGAGCCTGGGCCTCAAGGAAGCCAAGGAACTCGTTGACGGCGTACCGAAGCCCCTGAAAGAGAACGTCAGCAAGGAAGACGCCGAAGGCGCCAAGAAGAAGCTCGAAGAAGCCGGCGCTACGGTGGAAATCAAGTGAACCCCAGCTGTGCGTAACAAGTAAAAATAGGGAATGCGCTTAAAACGCAGCTTCGGCGACGCGAGATTGACTACCAGTAGTACCACACAGGAGCATTAGATGGTTGTGCGGACGTTTCGTAATTTCGGCAAAATGCAGGATGCGGTGGAGATCCCCGACCTCGTGGTGGTCCAACAGGGCAGCTACGCGAAATTCCTGCAAAAAGACGTTGCACCCACAAAGAGGACCGATACGGGTCTCGAAGCTCTGTTCCGGGAAATCTTCCCGATCGAAAGTTACGACAAGAAGATGACCCTGGAGTACATCTGCTACGAGCTTGAGAAGCCGCATTACACGCCTCTCGAGTGCCGGCAATTGCGCCTTACTTACGCGTATCCCTTGAAAATTCACTGTCGGCTGCGGTCGGAGAGCGGCTCGGACCTGGCGGAACAGGCGATCTACCTGGGCGAAATGCCCGTCATGATCGGCGGCGGCGAGTTCATCGTCAACGGCGCCGTTCGTGTGATCGTCAGCCAGTTGCACCGAAGCCCCGGCGTGGACTTCCTGATCGAAAGCAAGGAAGGCGACCGCGTTCTCCACGGCGGCCGAATCATACCCGAGCGGGGAAGCTGGATTGAGATCGGCGTAACCCAGAAGGACATTCTGGTAGTCAAGATCGACCAGTCCAGCAAAATTCCCGCCACGGTGTTCCTGCGGGCCATCAGCGCCGACTACGGGACCACCGAATCGATTCTCAAGCTGTTCTACCCGGTCAAGAGCGTGCCGACGAGCAAGCTGACCTCCTCGATGTGGGCGGCCAGCCAGATCGTCGACACCACGACCGGCGAAATCCTCGTCGAAGCCGGCCAGCAGATCGGCGAAAAGGTCGCGGTCATCCAGCAGAGCGACATCAAGAAAGTCGATGTCATCGAGGACGTCCGCGACACGATCGTCATGAACACGCTGGCCCAGGACGACTGCCCGGGCCACGAGCAGGCCCTGCTGAAGTTCTACATGCGGCTCCGGCCCGGCAACCCGCCGAACCAGGAGAAGGCCCAGGCCTTCTTCGCGGAGAAGTTCTTCGATCCGAATCGGTACCGGCTGGGCAAGGTCGGACGCTTCCGGCTCAACCGCAAGTTCGGCCAGAACGTCGACGAAAATGAAATGACGCTTCGCGCCGAGGACTTCATCAACACGATGAAGTACATGCTCGCGCTGCGGAACAACGAAGGCGAAGTGGACGACATCGACCACTTGGGCAACCGGCGTCTGCGGAAGATCGACGAGCTGGCGGCCGACGAGGTTCGCAAGGGCCTTCTGAAGCTGCGGCGGACCGCCCAGGAGCGTATGAGCATCAAGCGCGACTCGGAGGAGCCGCCTCGCGTGGCGGATCTGATCAACTCCAAGAGCGTGGCCAGCAGCATCAACTTCTTCTTCGGCCGGGGCGAACTGAGCCAGGTCGTGGACCAGACGAACGCCCTGAGCCAGTTGACTCACGAGCGGCGTCTGTCGGCCCTCGGGCCGGGCGGTTTGAACCGTCGGCGCGCGGGCTTCGAAGTCCGCGACGTGCACATCAGCCACTACGGCCGCATTTGTCCGATTGAGACGCCGGAAGGCACCAACATCGGCCTGATTTCGTCTTTGGCCATTTTCACCACCATCGACGAGTACGGCTTCCTGTTGAGCCCCTACCGGACGGTCAAGAACGGCAAGCTCACCGGCGACGTCGCCTATCTCCGCGCCGATGAGGAAATGAAGGCGATTTTCGCGCCGCCCAGCGTTGTGGACCCGGCGACGCATAAGATTCGCGAGGACCTGGTGCTGGGTCGCAAGGCCGGCGAGCTGGCGCTGACGACGCGGGAAGAGGTCGAGTACATCGATATCTCGCCGCGGCAGATCGTCGGCGTCTCGGCGTCGCTGATTCCGTTCCTCGACCACGACGACGCGAACCGAGCCCTGATGGGTTCGAACATGCAGCGTCAGGCGGTGCCTCTGCTCAAGACGGAGTGCCCGCTGGTCGGAACGGGCATGGAAGAAGTGGTCGGTCGCAACTCCAGCATGGTGGTCAAGGCCGAGCACGCGGGCGTCGTCACGGAAGTGGACGCCACGCACATCGTGATCAACCACACGGATGAGTACAAGCTCGACAAGTTCATGGGCCTCAACGAGCGGACCTGTCTGAACCAGAAGCCGATCGTGAAGCCCGGCCAGAAGGTCCAGGGCGGCCAGGTGATCGCCGACGGCGGCGGCACCTCGGACGGCATCCTGGCCCTCGGCAAGAACGTGCTGGCGGGTTTCGTGTCCTTCGACGGTTTCAACTTCGAGGACGCGATCATCGTCAGCGAGCGTCTGGTCAAGGACGACGCGTTTACGAGCATCCATATCGACGAATTCACGGCCGAGGTTCGTGAGACCCGGCTGGGCAAGGAAGAGTTCACTCGGGACATCCCGAACGTGAGCGAAAAGGCCCTCCGCAACCTGGACGACCAGGGCGTCGTCCGCGAGGGCACGCGGGTCTGTCCGGGCGACATCCTCGTGGGCAAGGTCGTGCCCAAGAGCAAGGTGGAGCTGACTCCGGAAGAGAAGCTGCTCCACGCGATCTTCGGCCGGGCCGGCGAGGACGTCAAGAACGACTCGCTCGAGCTGCCCAGCGGCTACGAAGGCGTCGTGATCAAGACCGAGGTCTTCACGCGGCGCGGCGCCGGCGGCGAGGACCAGAAGAAGGTGCTGGCTGACGAGACGAAGAAGTGCGAGCAGCAGGCGAAGGCCAAAGAGTGCTCGATCTTCCGCCAGATGGTGACGGCCGTCCACGAGAAGACCGAAGTCAACATCATCGACCCGAACACCAAGCAGAAGGTCGGCGCCAGCGAGGATGACGACGTCATCTTCGAGCAGATCCAGAACTTCGACGTCAAGTGGGTCAAGCCGGCGTCGTCGCGGGACGACGTCCAGAAGATCGTGGACAAGTTCTGGCCGATGATCATCGAGGCCGAGGAAGAAAAGAAGCGTCTGATCGAGCGGGCCAAACATGGGGACGAGTTGCCCAGCGGCGTCCTCCAGATGGCCAAGATCTACGTGGCGATCAAGCGAACGCTTTCGATCGGCGACAAGATGGCGGGCCGGCACGGAAACAAGGGCGTCATCGCCAAGATCACGCCCGAGGAGGACATGCCGTTCCTGGAGGACGGGACTCCCCTGGACATCCTGCTGAACCCGCTGGGCGTGCCCAGTCGTATGAACGTGGGCCAGATCCTCGAGACGCACCTCGGTTGGGCGGGGGCGAAGCTGGGCTTCCAGGCGATCACCCCGGTCTTCAACGGGGCCAGCGAGGAGAACAT
>JBDKUU010000282.1:0-3242 GCA_039679525.1 Phycisphaerales bacterium
GACCTGGGCGTCCTTGTTGTAGGTCAGGAATACGCTCTTGGTGTAGCGGCGTTCGCCCGGCTGGAGGGAGCAGATGCCGTTGCTGAGCATCTCCGGGAGCATGGGCAGGCACTGGCCCGGCAGATAGACGCTGTTGCCTCGCAGACGCGCGGCTCGATCCAGGGCCAAGCCCTCTGGGACGAAATGGCTCACGTCGGCGATATGCACGCCGAGCACCCAGTTCCCTTCCGCGTCGCGCGTCAAGCTCACGGCATCGTCGAAGTCCTTCGCGTCCGGCGGGTCGATCGTGAGGATCAGCGTGCCGGCCAGGTCCTGGCGATCCCGTGTGTCGTACGGATTGAAGTTGGACTTGGCGTTGGCGGCCTCGACCAGGCTGGACGGATCGAACGCGTCGGGCAGGCCGTGCCGATGGATCACGGCGGAGATCTCGGTGTCGAACCGCCCGGGCCGCCCGAGGACCTCGGTGATCACGCCCCGAGCCGGCTGCGAGCGGGTCGGGTACGCGCGGATGTCGACGGACACCTTGTCGCCATGGCGAATCGCCCGGGCGTTGATGCCCTCGATCTGGATGGGCCGAAGGAAGTCGCCGCCGTCGGGCTGGACCAGCCAGCCGGTGGGTTCCTGGCGAAGCGTGCCGACCGCCTTCTTGTGAGCGCGGTCCAGAATCCGCACGATCTCCCCGGTGAAACGGTCCTGGTCCTTCTGCCGTTTGATCTTGGCGACGACGCGGTCGCCGGTCATGGCGTTGCCAGTGGCGTTGGCCGGGATGAACAGGTCGCCCTCCACATCGGACTGCTCGGGCGTGATGAAGCCATACCCGCGGGCGTTGGCCTTGAAGACCCCCGTGATCTCGTTGGAAGTCGAGGGCAGTCTGACCACGTTGCCCGAACCCACGATGATCCGCCCTTCCGCGGACAGCGAGTCGATGGCGTCGTGAAAAGCCGCCTTGAGCTCGCCGCGGACGCCGAGCTCCTGCTCCAGGTGAATGAGCTTTCGCGGGGCGCTGTCTTTCTGCAGCAGGTGGAGAATATGGCTCTTTATGACTTCGCGCATCGTAGCATCATAACATGAGGTCCAATCAGCGGTAAGATACAAATCCCGCCTCTAGCCTAACTACGTTGCCGGGTTGCGGATGGGAGGCGATTTCGAAAAAACACCCTGCCAATCGAAGGTCCGTGTCCATCTGTATCGACGATTCTGCTCTCAGGAAAAAGCCGGTTTCATCATTGAAACCCGGTGCAGACTATGGGAGTATGTTGGGCATGGCTGAATCAATACGAAAGAGACGAAGGCTGCGGATCGTCGTTCCGGCGTTCTCCGCGTTCAACATCTACTCGCGGATCGCCTGCCGGACCACGGCGCTGGGACCGGTCCGCGTCGCCACGGCGGTCAACGAAATGGCCGGATGGGATGCGGAAGTCATCGATGAGAACAACCTGGGCCGTTACGGCCCGAGGGCGGATTCCGGCGGAGCCGACCACGAATTGCTTCAGCGGGAGCGGCCGGTAGATGTCGTAGGTTTCTACGGCGGGCTCACCAGCACCATTCCTCGGTTGTACGAGCTGGCGAGGCAGTATAAGCGGATGGGCATAACGACCATCGCCGGCGGGCAGCACTTCGCGGGCGAGAACATCGCCGAAGCTTTGTCGTCCGGGATCGACTACGTCGTTCAGGGCGAGGGCGAGGAGACGATCGGAGAGCTCCTGCAGGCTCTCTCAAACGACGGCTCACCCGCGGCATCTGCCGTCGGCGGGATTCGCGGAATCGCGTATCTCCGAAGCGGGCAGGTCGTCTGCACGGAACCACGCGAGCCTCTGACGGATTTCGACAAGTTCCCCTTCCCGGACTTCTCCCTCGTCCGCTATGCGCAGATCCGGATCTATCCGATCGAACGAATTCGCGGATGTCCTATGCATTGCGAGTTCTGCACGGTCAAGAGCACGCCGCGAGCGGCGCCGGCCCAGCGGCTGCTCGACAACTTCCGTTATCTCGTGGAGACCCACAACGCCAGCCGCTTCTTCGTCGTCGACGACCTGTTCGGCCAGCAGCGGGACGACACGATCTGGCTGTGCCGGATGCTCAAGGAATACCAGGAGACCATCGGTCGGCAATTCTCGATCACCGTCCAGATCCGGCTCGACAAGGCCAACGACCCGGAGTTGTTGGCGGCAATGCGCCAGGCCGGCATCCGCCACGTCGCCATCGGATTCGAATCTCCGATCGACGAAGAGCTCAAGGCCATGAACAAGCACATCAACTCGGAGAAGATGCTGTCTCTCGTGAAGGTCTTTCGCCGACATGGGTTCTGGGTGCACGGCATGTTCATCTTCGGCTATCCGGCCGCTACGGGAACGCAATTCACGATGCCGGTGTCCGAGCGCGTGAAACGATTCCGATGGTTCATCCGCAAGTCCGGCGTCGACAGCGTGCAGGTCCTGTTGCCTGTGCCCCTGCCGGGGACAGAGCTGCGCCGCAGGCTCGAAGGGCAGGGCCGAATCTATCCTTTGGAGGACGTCGGCTGGCAATACTATGACGGCAATTTCCCCCTGTTCGAGCCCGATCCGCCGGCGACTGCGGAAGAATTACAGCAGGCCGGCAGGCGAATCATGACCCGCGTCTATCATTTCCGCTACGTGCTTCTCGTCGCGGCCAGCATCCTGTCGTTTCCGGTCCTGGTGTTCTCGCTTCACCGCCTCAAAGCCGGATGGAGCCGATGGTATCGGCGGTGGGACATCCGATTGACTCGTTTCGGCGGCTGGATCACGCTCCGTAAATGGACGTCCGATTTCCGCAAAGGGAACTTCCTACCCCAGTTGGAGAAAGCCAGGGTCCACTTGAACGCCGCTCGCGCTCGCCGGTGACGCAATCAACGTCCGAGACGGATGAATGCGATGCCGTGAATTCCGACGCGTTGCTGGAGACCGATCATGAGGAATCCTTGTCGCCTGAGCGTAGTGGTGTTGTCGCTGATGTCGCCGCTGGCCCAAGCCGAGGTTGTCTCTATTTCCGTGGACGCCACGCAAAGGGGCGAGCCGCTCAGGCATGTGTGGCAATACTACGGCTTCGATGAGTGCAACTACACGACGACGCCGGACTGCGTCGACCTGATGAAGACCGTGGCCGAGGTCAATATCCGGCCGACCTATCTCCGCGAGCACTTCCTGCTCAACAGCGGCGACGGCGTGGCGATGTTGAAATGGGGCTCGACCAACGTCTACAGCGAGGACAAGGACGGCCGACCC
>JBDKUU010000283.1:0-6405 GCA_039679525.1 Phycisphaerales bacterium
CTCGTCTGTTCGATGAAACGGCGCAACAGGCTGAAAAGGATTCTCCCACGCATCGGGCCGCCGGGCTCTTGACGAAGGTCTTTCAGCAAATGGAGGGGCGGGCGAATCGATGCCTGGCGTTGTGGCGGTGCGTGGCGGCCACGTTGTCGCCGGCGTTGGAGAGGGAGGACCTCGACATGATGTCGCAAATCAGGGGTCTGGCCCAGAAGTGCCTCGATTCCTGGCCGACGGGGACGGCGGAGCTGCCGGGACGCGTGGACCCGCGGAACCCGGTGACCCTGTTTCTGGAGTCCTGCGACAAGGCCCGTCGGCTGGTCGAAGCGACGAGGCTGCTCAATGCCCGGCCTCCTCGCTGGGATGAAGCGTCGCGATGCTACGGCAAGCTGCTCGACCTGGGGCTCGACACGCGCGAACAGCTCAGGCGGACCACGGCGGGCTACTACCTGGCCGCATGTCACGAGCAGGACGAGCCGCCCGTGCAGAGGCGGATTCTTTCCGGCCTGGAAGCCTGGGTGGCGGAACGACAGCAAGAGGCCGTGTCGCAGGTGCGAAAGAAGGATCTTGTGGAAGAGGCCGCGAGACTCAGGATGGCGGCCGACGATTGTCCGAATGATTCGAAGGGGGGCGGGCACGACCCGCAAGAGAAAGGTAAGTCCGAAGCCTGACGCCTTTTCGCGCAGGCCCGGCTCTTACGCAGGTTGATATGCACACGCAGTTGTTCAGAATGGTGGTGATCGGAATCCTGATCGGGGTTTCGAGTGTCTGTTCGGCGCAGGCCGCCGAGGCGCAGAATCCCGCGGCCAGTTCCGAGCGGCCCGAGCCGTGCTACGTGGTCATCGCGGTCGATGTCTCCGGGAGCATGGAGAGGAGCGACTCGGCCCAGTCCGATTCCGGGCCCACGCGGCAGACGCTTCGCGACGAAGGCCAGTTGTTCTTCATGCAGATGCTGCCGTTCCTGCGGTCCGACCTGTACCTGGGCGTGGCGCACTTCTCCGACAGGGTGCGGTATTCGCTTCCCAGCGCCGACACCGGGCCTCTGTTGCCCTGGAGCCAGACGTTCCTGACGGAATCCGCCTGCCGCAATATGGTGCGGCCCGCGGAATTTCAGGCGACCTTCCGCACGGACATCGGCGAAAGCATGGACTGGGCCCGGGCGCGAATCGCGGTCGCCCGCAGGCAGTTCGGGCAGGGGCCCGGCAAGCTGATCATCCTGACCAACGGCGATCCCCGCGACAGTGCGAGGGAACTGGATCGCGGCGAAGGTCCGTTGATGGATCGGACCCGGAAGATGGCCGAGGACCAGATCCAGATCTATCCCATCCTGATCAACGCCTCGGTTGTGCGGCCGTCCGGCGGGCAGTCGCGGCTGTCGGCCGACGAGGTCGCCGCCGAGGACTTGATGCATTCGATCGCCTCGGCGACGGGCGGCAAGGCGTACCGGCTCACACGCGAGCTTGGCTTCGCGGACATCCTCATGGACGTCTTCGGCCTGGGCATGCAGGTCCGCGCCGACGATTTGCGGGTCGGCAAGTACGACTGGGCGATCGTCACGGTCGGCGAGTCGGTGAAGTCGGCTACGGTCGAGCCGGCCGGCGCGTCGGACAAGTCGCCTCGCACCTTGACGATGGACGGCAACCTGGAGTCCGCGTCGGGGATTCGCACGAACGTCATCGTCTCGCCGGGCTATCAGACCACGATTCTGCGCCGTCCCGAGGCGGGCGATTTCGTCGACCGCTTCTGGCAGGGCAAGTGGAAGCTCGGCCCGGCGGGCGCCAGGACGCCGCCTGCGGTGCGCGTCTATCGGATTCCCGATTTCCAGGTGCAGTTGGATCTGACGCCTCAGTTGCCGTGGTGGCTTCACGAGCAGGTGCAGGTGAAGGCCCGTCTGCTGTCGCGGCACAGGAAAGGTCCCGAATCGCGGGCGGCCGGCGCCGCCGATGCGGGCAAGGATTTGTCGATCGTTCTCAGGGCCACATTGTCCGAGACGGCGAGCCCTGTTCTCGTGGACAAGGGCCGTTGGACCACGCCGTCGCGGCTCTATGAAACGGAGCCCTTCACCCTCGGTACGCCGGGCCTCTATCGATTGACCTGCGAGCTGCGGCACGCGATCGGCGACGCCAACGTTCCGATCCTCCAGGCCGCGAGCGACGTCCGCGTGCGGTCGGAATGCGTGAGCATCAAGGTGGTGAAGGCGGCGACGGGCGAGGTGCTCGCGGAAGTGCCGCCGGCGGCCGGGGCGACGGTCAACCTGGGTCTTCAGGGCGGCCAGGACGTGAGCTTCCGCATCGCGGGCAAAGGGGATTTCAACGTCGAGCCGCTGTCGGGCACGCTGTTCCTGGAGCCGCTCGATCAGACCGACTGGACCTTGAAGAAGGACGATCAGGGCAACCTGTCGGCCGGCCCGGTTCGCTTGATCGAGCGGGAGGAGCGACTCGTCGGGCACGCGGATTTGGACGTCCGAACACAAGCCGGCGTTCGCCATATCCGCCTGCCGCGATTCAGCCTGGCCTATCCGCCGGCCCCGATGCGAATCGAGTGCAAGTTCACCGACCCCCGCGAGGCGCTGTGGGTCGGGGAGTTTCATAAGCAGCCCGTGGTGATCTCGGCGTTTCCGGTCTTTGAGCGGTTCCGCGACGGGACGATGGGCCGGTTCCCAAACGGCCTGGCCCAGGCGAGGATTCGCACGGTCGACATGCGGTCGGGCACGACGCAGATGACCGAGCCGCAGAGCCGGGTGCTCGAACCGCCGCAGGCCGGCCAGTATCAGGGACGGACCGTCGCCGCTACGTATTTTGTGGAGTCATCGGTCCCCATCCCCTCCGCGGACAAGTGCGAGATCGAACTGGGCCCGGCGATGGAGAGCCTCCAGGGGACGACGAAGACCTACGCCATCGTCGATCCCGTGGCGCAAGGGCTCTTCAAATGGTCCGTGACACAGGGAGGGCAAGCCGCGACGCGCCAGGGACTTGTCTCCGAGACCTTGTTCTGCGGCGAACCGATTCAATTCCACGCCGAGTGGCGCGCGGACCAGAACATCTCCGCGGTTCGCTTCGAATTCCCGCAGACGGACTCCAATGAGCCCGCGTTCGTGGACGTGCCGGTGACGGCCGGGGCGAACAAGGCGGACGTCGAGCAGACCGTGGCCGGCCTCGGGCAGGGGCAGACGCTTCCTGTCTATGTGCACGTGACGATGCGGCCGGCCGGCGCGGATCGCGAGTTGCAGGTGAAGCTCAACGCCGGGCGGTTCCGGGCGGAGGACCGCCGGGTGGTTCTGGAAGACCTCGCGGTGGGCGCGGGCGCGTTGACGGACATCGCGGCCTACGCGTGGGAGCCGGTCGAGATTCCGCTGCGGGTCGTGTTCACCGGCTACACAGCCACCGATCCCCGGCATAATGCCGCTGTCGAGCAATTCAAGAAGTCCTGCGTCGTCAAGATCACAGGCAAGAGCGGCCAGCCCTCGGATGTGTCCGACACCATCGAGTGGACGTCCGTGACGTCGCCGGAGGGGCCGGGCAAGCGGTGCGAGCTGACCGGTCGGGCCGTGTACATGCCCGATGTCCCCGGCCGGGCGGCGGTCGAGGTAGCCGCACAGACCCCGGCGGTCCAGGGGGCGGGAGAGGCGGCCCCGCGACGAGCCTATGCCCACGTGCTGGTCAAGTCGCCTCGATTGGCGGTCACGATTCGCAAGGTCACGCCGACCGGGGATGAACCCGTGTTCGATTCGCGTCGGTGGAGTAGCGGGGAGGGCGGCGTGTCGGCCGTGCAGACCCGATTCTCCGCCCGCCTGAGAGTGGACATCCGCGGCAGCGACTGGGCGGCCACCGGGCAATCGCACCCTTGGCGGGCCGCGATCCGCCTGTTGCGCCGGCCTGCTGCGGACGCCGAGTGGGTCTCTGAGTTCTCGGACAGCGGTGAGCTGACGGCCGAGGGCTCGTTCCTTCGCGAGGTCCAGACCGCCGGCAATGGCGAATACGCCCTGGAAGTGACGAGCGCCGATCCGCAGTCCGGCCGCCGGACCGCGTTCTTTCTGACGCCGGTCATCGCGTCGATTCGGCCGCACGAGATCAAGCCGGCCGTGGCTCCGCCCGCGTGGCTGAGCTCGCGGGTCCGGCAGTGGCCCTTCGAGTACCTCGTGACGCTCTATCAGGAATCGACGGACGTGAGCCAGTCGCAGGCCCTGGCGTTTCAGTTCCAACTGCCGGGCCAGACGGACGCCTGGATGGAAGGCTCCATGTCGCCGGTGGCGTCGCAGACGCCCCAGGAGCGGCTGCTCCTGGTCAAAGGGCCCCGTTTCCTGCCCGCCGTGCAGGGGCTGCGGGACGGGATGGCCCAGTTCAAGCTGTCCTGCCAGGGGCTGGATCTCCTGCGATGGGAGTGCCCGGACATCCGGGTGATTGAGCCGGTCCTGGAGCGGGTGGCGATCAGCCATCGCAGCAATGGCGACCCGGTGGATCTGCAAAATGCAGAGCTGGCGTTCGACGGGAGCAAGGAACTCTGGGCGAAGCCTCAGTTCCGCACCGCCCCGGAGCTGGAGGGCGGGTGGGCGCCGTCGGAGTCGACGATCTATCTCTGGCGACATCGGGAAGGCCAGCTTGCGGGTGGGCAGGTCGATGTGCGTTTCCTCGAGAATCTGCAAGAGCAGGGCGGCTCGAGGGTCCAGGCGTTCAAAGTCGACAATCCCGCGGGCGGCGCCGCCGTGAGGGTGATGCCGCGGCGCGTCGGACTGAGCGTCTTCGGCTGGCCCCGGCGTCCTGCGACGGAGAAGTACTCCCTGGCGGCGTCGGTCGTCTATCGGCCCGCCGTGGGCGCGTCGACGGACCGGATGATCGCCGAATGGAGCGATGTGTACTCGGTCCAACTGAACGCGCCGTGGGTCGTGCCTCTGTGCTGGTGGCCCGTCGCCGTGATTCTCGTCGCGGGCGTGATCACGACTCTGCTGAGACTGCTGGTCCCCAATCCGAGTCTCCTGCCGCTGGACATGCGGCTGGAGGAGAACGTCGCGGTGGTCGAGCCCGTCCGACTCGACAACCCTGTCCTGGTCGATCTCCAGGAGACGTCCTTTCTCAAGGACGTGCGGCTGTACACGCGGTACCTGCGGAGCCGGTGGGGCGGCAGCGCCCTGGCGACAGTCGTGGGGCCCGTCCGGGTTTTCCTGCGGCGAATCTTGTGTCCTCGCCGATGGGCGTGGATGGCGGTGATCCCGAGAGTCCGGGGCGATGCGAAAGCCGTCCGCACCGGCCTGATGTGCGTCTGGACCGGCCTGGGCGCCCGAGGCGGACGCGTGTGGTCCGAGCACGATGGCTCGCAGCGGCTTCCGGAGGATGGGCAGGTCAAGGCCGTGCACATGGACCTCGCCTATCGCGCGGACAACGTCGACAGAAAGATGCGCGTGACGGTCCGGATTGGGAGAATCCTGCACAGGGAATTGTTGTAGAATAGGAGTGGGCCCTGGCCCTTGTGGGTGATTGTCTCCGGAAGATACGATCGTTACGCCGGAGAATCTGGTGAGAGAGAGTAAGGGTAGAGAGAATGCGACTGAGCAATAGTCCAATCGTCGTGCGGCCTACGTTGATCGTGGGGCTGGGCGGCACCGGAGTTCTGGTCTGCCAGTGGGCGGAGCACTACATCCGCGAGCTGTTCGGGCACGTGCCGTCCTTCATTCGGTTCCTGAAGCTGGACACCGACGCCTCCGACGACGGCGGCCCGCCCGAGGGAATCCTCTCGGACTTCATCAACCTGTTCCATCACGTCGACGTCGGCGAAGTGGTGCGCGACAACGCCAGCTTCCCCGAGTTCCATCCGCACCTCGACTGGATGCGGGGCTTCCGCGAGGACGCGACGTTCGCGGACTACGGATGCCAGGGCATTCCGCGGCTCGGCCGGCTGGTCTTCTTCGAGCTGAGGGAGACGATCGTCCACGAGGCGGTCGCGACCCGCTTCAGCAGCCTTCGGACGAGCACGCAGCAGATCGTGGAGGAGCAGCCGGACCAGTTCATCCTGGCCTCCGACGGGGCCCCGGCCGTGCACATCGCCAGCAGCGTTTGCGGCGGAACCGGCGCGGGCATGCTCATCGACATGGCCTACAACCTGCGATGGTGGTCGCGGGAGTCGTTCCCCAAACCGGCCGAGGTCATCGGCCATCTGCTTCTGCCGGACGCCTTCCGAGTCGATCCGATGCTTCGGCCCAAGCTCGAAGCCACCGCCAGCGCGACGCTGGACCAGATCGAGTTCCTCAGCGACGAGCGCCGGCCGGATATCCGCGTTCGCTATCGCAGCGACCGGGCCGGCGAAGACTGCTTCCGCCGGGACACCGGGCCGTTCAACTTTCTCTACCTCCTCAACGGCCAGGTCGATATGGGCAGCGGCGACCGCAAGCACTTGGTTCGCCAGATCGCCCGCGTGATC
>JBDKUU010000284.1:0-1563 GCA_039679525.1 Phycisphaerales bacterium
TCGATCATCTATCCCTACGTCATGCAGGACCACATCTCGCGCGACAAGGTCGATCGAACCTACAAAGCCCTCTTCATGGAGAACGAGTTCCTCAAGGTCATGTGTCTGCCCGAGCTGGGCGGACGCCTGCACTCGGTGCTCGACAAGACCGAGGGCAAGGAGATGTTTCACTTCAACGGCGTGATCAAGCCGGGGATGATCGCCATGCGGGGGGCGAGGATCAGCGGCGGAGTAGAGTGGAACCATGGCCCCCACGGCCACACGGTCACGGCTATCTCGCCGGTCAATGCGATCCATGGCAACAATCCGGACGGCTCGGCCTATCTGGAAATCAGCAACGAGGAGCAGATTTTCTGCACTCGCTGGACGGTTCGCGTCACGCTGCGTCCCGGCAGAGCCTACCTCGACGAACAGATCTGTTTGTCGAATCCCACCGACGGCATGCACCCTTACTACTTCTGGAACTGCACGGCTTTTCCCAACGGCCCCGGCACGCGATTCATCTATCCAATGACGCTGGGCACCGACCACAACGCCAGGGAGTTCTTTCGCTGGCCCATCCATCAAGGACGCGATCTGACCTGGCTGAAGAACTATCCGAGATACACGTCGATTTTCGCTGTCAACTGTTCGTACGATTTCTTCGGCGCCTACGACGTCGAAAGGCAGCGGGGCATCGTCCAGGTGGCCGATCATCATCTCCTGCCCGGCAAGAAAGCCTGGACCTGGGGCGAATGGGCGTTCGGCAAGACGGCCGAGAGCAATCTGGCGGACGAATCTCCGCATTACATCGAGGTTCAGAGCGGACCCTTGCCCACCCAATCCGACTACGGAATGCTCGGACCGCGTCAACGCATCACCTGGCAGGAGTGGTGGTATCCGGTCCATGGGCTTGGCGGCGGCTTCGAATACGCCACGCGCGAGGTCGCCGTCCAGACATCGCGGCAGAAAGGCCGGCTGGACCTGCGGCTTCTGGCAACCTGCCAGTTTGATCAGGCAGCGTGCCGTTTCGAGCGTGAAGGTCGTCCCGCTGTCCGCAAAATCTTGAATCTCTCGCCGAAGACGCCGGTCGGCGTGACTCTGGATGATGCCGGTTCCGACCCCGTCGCTGTAACCATCACGAGCAAGAACGGTGAAATCCTGGCCAGGTTCACCACGCCACTCCCGATCCCGCTTGTGTCGCCGCCGGCTTTGCGCGAGGAACGTGACGACGCGAAGATGAATGTCGAGGAGTTGTACCTGAAGGGCCGAAAGCTGGACCGCGAGACGAACCGTCTGAAGGCAAGGGAGTACTACGAAAAGGCTCTCGCCGCCGATCCGGGACACGTCGAATCGCTTCGCGCGCTGGCTGTCCTCGATTTCGAATCAGCCCTTTACGACAAGGCTGCAGAACGGCTGGGAAAGGCCCTTGCGCGCGATGGAGACGACGGTCTTGGCCACTATTTCCTGGGCGTATGCTGCCTGCAAACGAACGATTTCGAGAAGGCGGTGCACCACGGTTACCAGAGCGTGAAGTGCGAGGGAACTGTCTCAATCGGCTACGATCTGGTCGGCCGGGCGAGG
>JBDKUU010000285.1:0-16156 GCA_039679525.1 Phycisphaerales bacterium
GGCAGGGCGATCGCCAGCGACAGAAGCAGCCACAGCCCCAAGCGAGGCAAATGCCGGCGCCATGGCCAGCGATACGTTACCGGGTCGCCCTCGCGCCGGCCGACTCCGTCGAAATCCGCGGACGCCACGATTCGCAGTTCGCCGAAGGTGATGATCGGTACTCGCCACGAGTACGAGCAGATGCCCCCTCAGCCATACCGGAATTGCCCGGACGCGATCTTCTCTTGCCCGCGATAGATCGTGAACGCGGGAGACCGCCCCTGGGCGGCCGCGTTCGGGGTCCGCCCGCCCGACGAACCCAGAGGCCTGTAGGTCAGCACCAGCAGACGGCCATCCCGTTCGATTGCCACGGAAGGCTTAGCCTGGTCCTGAGCCGGGGCGGCAAACGCCGTGTTCGGATCCAAGGCAAATTCGAATTCGGCCGCCGAACAGCATGGGCGTTCCAGGCCGATGCAGGCCGCGAACACGCCTATCCAGACGATTCCCAACCGGTGGTCTCGTGGTTCCCACGACGGTCTGTGTGAAGTCTTCATGGTCGTCTCCGTCATTTCTGTCTCTCTGGAAGGAAAGACGAAAGATCGCCCCGATCGTTACATCACACCGACGCAAAGACGCTTTTCCTCATCTGTCTCCCTGCACTCACCGAATCCGCTTCCCATTGGTTCTTCACGGAATCGTGGGGACAGAAAGATACGGATTCCGCCGGGTCCGGCGGGAGTTTGTCGCTTTTGGGCCTCCAGCATGGAGGGGCGTTGCACGCCTCCGCGCAACGTCCGGTCCCGCAAGCGAACGCCTCGTTCGCGTTTGAGCCGGAGGCCGCAACGCGATAAGCCTCCCTTGCATGACCGCGTCGGGCGTGCCGCTCCGCCGGGGCCGATGATCCCCGAGATTCCGTGAATGACCTTCTGTCTCAGTTTCTGCAGATTGTGAACTCTCTCCTGGCAGTCACGGTTCCGTACAGTTCGTGCGTGTCGTAGACAACTTCAACAGTGAAGGTTTCCTCGTTGCCGCCGAGTCTGAGGTCTTCCGGTACTCGCCACGAGTACGCGCACACGCCGCTTCAGCCAAAGGGCTTGTCGCCCTGGGCGACGATCTCGCCGCTGGCCCTCGCGACGATGACATGAGGCCTGAGGACATCGACGGATCCCGGGCCGAATCGATCGGGATGCAACAAGGCGTTCACCGCGAACAGGCCTCCAAGATAGAGGACCAGGGCGACCACACCAACGATGGAGAACCACGGCAAGTACCGGAATCGGCGGTTGCGCCTGCCCGGACCAAGCCGCACGCCCAGCGGTCCGGCGATCGTCAGGCCGATCAGCATCAGGATCCCCGGCGAGACTCGTTCGCGAGACTCTCGACTGAGATTGCGAATCATGACGTTGGATCGGGGATGGGCCAGGATCGCCATCACTTCAAGCGTGTCGCCGGGCCGAACCCGCGTCTTTTCCCCCGGCGAGGTGAACAGGACTTTGGGGTTTCCGGAGAGGTCAAGAACGCAGGGCTTGTCCTTGCGAATTCGAAACGTGCAGCTCGAATTCGCGTCGGCGGCGGTGATCCCGCTCCAGTCGGGGATATTCACGAGATTGAAGGCCATCGGCCCCCAACGGACGTCGAGGTTCTCCGGGTTGTAGTCGCCCACAGGCAGCTCGCAACTCCACACGGGCTCGTGGATGCCGCGTCCGTCGTCGTGCCCGGGAGCAACCGCTTTGTCCGTGGCCAGCAGGGTCCCGGAGAAGACGGTCTTCCGAAACGACCATCCACCCAAGTCGATCCGCATCACTCCGAGATCTCCCCGATACGGCTCCACGAAGAGCCGGTCGCCGGCGGGCGTCGTGGACAAACGCCAGTACCGGTTGTCAATCTTGTGCATGGACATCAGCCGGTCCGACAGAATCCAGGATGTCATTCGGCCGATCCCACGAGCCTCCAATCGGACGATCGTCCGGGGTCCATCCCATCGCGTTCCGAGGGGATAGCTGTTCACAATCGTCGCGTTGAGACGCCGGCTGCCGATCATCACTTCACCCTTGCGGGCTCTGGCCGCAGTGAAACTCACAGTGGCGTACCTATTCTCATAGATGAGCAGACGTGGGAACGCCTCCACGGTGTGAGTCCCCTGGGCGTCGGTGTTGGAGAATGCAACGGTTCCAAACCAGACTGGCGGCGATACCCGCCTCCGCTTGAACAACTCGCCTTTGGGCGATTCCCGCAACGATACGATCGCTGCGTCGTCCGAGAGCCGGCCGTTGAGATTGAGGTCGATGTAGAGTCGATCGTAGCCGGCGCCGGTCCCGCCGGACTCGTCGATGGCGAATGAGTAGGCGGCGCCAGAGTGAACCGTCTGGACATCCATGTCCACACGGATGATGCCGTAGAGAGGCTTGGCGGATGAGAACGCTGGGTAGACCACGTTGGGATCCGGGCTGTTCCCACATCCACAGGAATGGCCGGAATCCGGGATGTCCACCGCGGACACCTCCTCCAGCGGAAACTCGCGTCGTGCAAGCTCCTCCGCAGCGCCCCAGGCAGTCGCGCCCGCCGCCAGCCAACAAGCCGCGAGCCAGCTCATTATCGAAAAGGAACGCATCACAGAGTTCCCTCCAAAAGGCTCTTCGTCAGTCGCGATACACGGTGAACTGCCGGGAGCCGGTCACGGTCCCGTAAAGCTCCCCTGTGTCGTACGTAAGGAAGATCGTGAACGTCTCTTCCTTGCCGTCGAGCTTCAGGTCTTTCGGCACTCCCCACGAGTACGCGCACACGCCGTTCCAGCCAAAGGGCATGTCGCCCTGGGCGACGACATCGCCGTTGGAGCGTTTGACGACGACCTTCGGCTGGAGCGAGGGTCCCGACTCCATCATCATTTTCCGGCCATCGGCCATCGTCACAACCTTCGTCTCGCTCTGCGTCATGTCGCTGATGCCGGCGATCGTCATGTCCAGGCCGGAATCTGCGAGCACCGCTTCGACTCGCATCTGATCGCCCGCCGCAAAGCGGCTCGCGTTCGGCGGATGGATGAACACCACACTGGACTTGCCGGGGAAGTCGAGCACGAAAGGTTTCTTCTCGCGAATCCGGATCTTGCGAACTACATGTTCGCGCGCGATTCGCCGGCCCTCCTGATCATAGGAATCGGGCGACAGGCGGAACCGTGTATCGCCGACACGCATTGCCAGGAAACCCGGCGAGTAGTCGCCGATCGGGATCTCGTATCGGTCCGAGCCCTGCGGCAAGCCATTCGCGAGTGTGCGCCCCAGGATCAGCGGGCCCTGGGCGGTGCGCAATTCTCCGAACATCTCGAGTCGCTTGGCATCGCGGCCGCCGGTCCCGAGTTGCAGGACGCCGAGCGGGCCTTGGTAGGGGTAGACGAAGAGCTGGTCGCCCGCCGGCGAGCAGGAGAACTGGCACCATTGATCTCCGAGCAGCCGCATGCCTGCCAGACGGTCCATGGTGGTCCCAAACAGTCCTGCGTATTCGCCGTCCTCGCAACGCAGGCACAGCGTGCTGAACACCGAGTCGAGCCGGCCGGTGACAGCGTACCCGTAGCCGAGAAACGCCTCGCAGGTCTTGCCATCGATCGCAAATTCGCCCTTGTGAACCGCGGCGGCGACGAGACCGAGACGAAGCTCTCGATCCTTGCGGAGCCACAGTCGAGGCAACAATTCGACCGCGCGGCGGGTCCCCGGTTCGAACTGGAGCGGCACATGCACGGATTCGAACCAGATCGTCTCTATGTCGGAATGCGTCGGGGGAAGGCCGTTCGGGTCTCTGAGACGCCGGCGAGGCGTGTTGTTCCTGAGATCGCAATCGCCGTCTTCATCGAGATAGAGCAGGTCATAGTCCCCCGGCTTGCCTTCGGAATGATCGATCGCAAAGTACAGGTGCCGCGGCGAGCCGCCCCCGTCGTCGAGCCGGACCCGTCCATACAGCGGCTTTGCCGAATGGAACGCGGGGTAGTTGACGTCCGGGTCGCCCTGCGAATCTGTACTCACGGTGTCGCCGCCCAGGAACGAATACCGCACTCGCTCGTCCACTTCTTGGAGAGGAGTCTCCTCCAGAGATATGGCCAATCTGGCGGCTCCCTCCGCCGGGACAGGCAACCTGGTCCAATCGGCTACGCCGGCCGTAGCGTTTCGTCCGGCGAAGACACTTCGGTAGTGCAGGTAAAGCAGCGCAAGGCCGACGATCAGCAGAAAGCAGAACAACTCCGCCGCCACATACAGGCGAGTACGGCTGCCCGGTCGATTCTCCATGGCGATCCCTCCACGATCCCTAGTCGAAACGTCGCCGCGATTTCTCCGAGTGTATCAACAGGGCCTGGGAATAACCAGAGAAACATCGCCCGATCGCCTTGACACGGGGGGCAGCCGGCAGGACCTCATTGGCCGAATTGACGCCACTGACCTCGCAGTCAATTAGGTCAATAAGGTCCGGCGCGGAGAACGCGGCTCATGCTCAGGTCAAAGAAACAACGGCAGAAGATAGGGCAGAACGATCGCGGTGATCAGGCCGTTGAGCATCATGCCGACGCCGCTCATGGCGCCTTCGAGCTCGCCCTCGCGCAGGGCGCGGGCGGTGCCAATGCCGTGGGCCGCCGTGCCCAGGGCAAGGCCCGCGGCGAACTGGCTGCGGACGCCGATCAGACGGATCAGTTCGGGGCCGAGCATGCCGCCCAGGATGCCGGTGAGGATCACCGCGGCCGCGCTGATCGAGGGCAGCCCGCCGATCTTCTGCGAGATGCCGATGGCGATCGGGGTCGTCACAGACTTGGGCGAAAGCGAGATGGCGATCTCGTGACTACCGCCCAGCAGGAGGGCCAGGCCGACCGCCGAGACGATCCCGGTGAGCGAGCCGATCGCGACGCTGACGAGGATGGGCACGAGGTTCCGCTTGATCTTCTCCAGTCGGCGGTAGAAGGGCACGGCCAGCGCCACGACCGAAGGCCCCAGCAGGAAGGCGAGGACCTGGCCGCCGCGGTTGTAGGCTTCGAAGGGGATCTTCGCCAGCAGGAGCACGCCGAGGATCGCTGCGATGGTCAGCGCCACTGGGTCCAGCAGCGGCGTGCCCGCGCGATGGCGGATCCAGCGGGCGACGATCCAGATGCCCACGGTGAGAATGATGCCGAACCAGGGATGATAGCTCCACTGCTCCATCAGGGCTCCTTCGCCTCCTTCTTCTCGAAGAGCCGGGCCGCCAGGGCGGTCGCCCACAGCACGGCCAGCAGACTGCCGACGATGGCGACCAGCAGGGGCAGCCACTGCTTGGCGATCAAATCGAAGTACAGCATCACCGCCACGCCGGGAGGCACGAAGAACAGGCCGATCTCCGAGAGCAGCATGTCGGCGGCGGGCTCGACCCGCTTGACGTCGAGGACCTTCGTCAGCAGGCAGGCCGTCAGCAGGATCATGCCGATCACGTTGCCCGGCACGTGCAGCTTGAGCCCGAGCGAGATCGCGTTGCCGATTCCCAGGAACGCCAGGAGCAGCGCGAACGAGAGAGCAGTTTCTTTCCTGATCATTTCTTCCCTGCCGAGGCGGCCTCCACCGGCTTCGAAAGAACGCGAATCGGGTCTCCCAGATGGAAACGGTAACCGCAGAGGACGCCGAGAACGCAGAGGGTGAGGATTCCTTTTCGTCCTCCGCGACCCTCCGCGTCCTCTGCGGTTGAATCCTCTTGCCCCTTAAAGTAGGCCCGATTCGTCTTTTTCCGATGCCTCCACTACGCCAGCCCGATCCTGCAAGGACCGGCAGTCATCAAGCCATTCAGCCCGGCACGAACGCCATCAGCACCGCGCCAAGCCCGACCATCACAAGCAGCAGAATATACGCGATCCTGTCGTAGCGCATCAACACCTCCGATCTAAGAACGCCTCGGAATCATCTTATTGCGGGATCGCATTCCGTGGGGGCAGGGTTTCTCCGCAATTTGCCGTCGGAGATCGGCCGGACTCCTGCCCAAGTCAGAGTCCGAGAGCCGCGATGAAGGAGAGGACGTCGCCCGAGACCAGAAAGAGGATCGTCAGCGCGCCCGAAATGAGCAATATGGCCAGCGAGAGCAGTCGTTGTTTGTCCCGCTGCACCCCCACGGCGCTCAGCCCGAGAGCGGCGATGAGACTCAACAAGCAGAGCGGCCCTGCAAGGGCCAGGACGGGGCTGTGTCAGCCCGGCTGCATGACGATCAGCATCGCCATCAGCCCGCCCGATGCGAGAAGGACGAGCGTGGCCATGATTCCATAACGCATCGACGATTCTCCATTTCTTCAGATCGCGCTCAGCAGAACAGAAATCGCAGGAATCCCATGGCCCACAGGAAGTACAGCGTAATGGCTCCCGAGATCGCGAGCATGATCGCCGCGTACAGCTTCCGCTCGTCGCGCAGGACCCCGACGACGCTGAACGCCAGGGCCAGCGGAGGCGTCAGAAGCGCCACAGGCCCTACAAGGGCCCGCACGGGGCTGCGTCAGCCAGGCCTCAGAACCAACAGGAGAACGATCGCGCCGCCGAAGACAGCGATGATCTTCGCGGCCATCTTTCCATAGCGCATCCACGATCCCTTTAGGGAGCCGGACTCGGCCCCGTAGGTTCTTATCGGCTTTGCCGCCCTTGAAGTTGAGCGGTGCGTGGTACGCACCCTACTTCAAGAGTCGCGTATAGCCCATCCGGCGGGTCACGCCGACTTTGTCGAAATAGTCCAGCAGGGGAATCGCGTACTTGCGGCTGGTGTCGAGGACGTACTTGAACTGAACGCTCTCGAGTCCGCCTTTTTCCTTGATGTACGCGACCAGCTTCTCGCGGGCCGCGGCGACCGCCTCGGCGTGAAAATAGAGATCCTGCTCGACGCGGACGAGCCGCTGCTGCTCGCCGAGGATTCGAATGGCCCGCTGAAGCTGCTGCGGCGTGACTCGCATTTTGTCCGCGACCTCCTGCATCGCCGGCGGATCGAACGGATGACTCTTGAACATCGTCTCGACGTTTTGAAGCAGTTGCTGCTCGGCATCCTTGAACTGCTCCCGATGCTCCGGCAGGGCCAGGCAGCCTTTCCGCTCGGCCAGCTTGCCCTCGGTCCGCAACCGCTCGGTCAGCGCGTCGAACACGTCCTTGCGGACCGCGGAGTCCGTCATGAACTGCTCGCGGGTGATGCCGGGGCTCTCCGGCCGCTGGCGATGGAAGTTGCGGACGGTGTCGAGCAAATGCTGCCGGATGCGACCCGCGGTGTCCACGTGAATGAAGACCTTCGCGCTGAGCGGCAGGATGCGTCCCTCGCCGGCAAGTTCCGCCAGCAGGGGAGTCAGCTCCTTCAACGGCGTCTTGGTGCGAAGGGAGATCTGCTTCTCGTCGGCCGCGACGGATTCGGCGGTCTTCACGCAATACTCGACAAACGCCTTCGGCTGCGTCACGGCCTTCGCCCGTTCGGCCACTTCGGCAACGATCTCGGGATGCGTGCGTTTCAGGCGTCGCTCGATCGCTTCGACCACGATGCCGCCGCCGAGCGTGTGGGTCGGCGAGAGCGATCGGAGAATGAAATGATCTCGCGGCCCGGCAACGACGGGATTGCTCAGAAAGACCTGGATCAGACACTGCCGGCCGGGCTTGAGACTGCCCTCCTGGAAGAGGTAGACGCTGGCGTTGGTCTCGGAGGTGCCGGTGTGGAACTTGACGCGGGCCCCGTTCTTGAGGTCCGCCTTTTCGTAGTCCAGCAGCTTGAGCTCGCACAGATACCACTGGTGCGGGGCGAAATACTCGCTGACGCTGATGACGTTGCCCCGCTCGATGTCTTTGTGGTCCCACTGCGGGATGTTGATCGCGGCGCACTGGCCAGCCATCGCGCGCGTGCTGTCCCGGCCGTAGACCTGGACCGATCGGACGCGTCCCTTCTTCTGCTGCGGCAACAGCTCGACCTCGTCGCCGATGCCGACCGAACCGCAGGTCGGAATGCCGGCGACGATTGTCCCGTACCCTTTCGCGGCAAACGCCCGCTCGACCGGCACGCGAAAGATGCCGTTGGCGGTCTTGGGCGTGATGATCGCGACCATGGCCTTGAGGGCCTCGTAGAATTCCTCGAAACCCTGGCCGGTGATGTTGGAGATCGGCAGGATCGGAGCGTCCTGCAGGAACGTGCCGACGACGAACTGCCGGACTTCCTGCGTCGCTGCTGCGGTCCGTTCCGGCGGCACCGCGTCCACCTTGGTCAAGGCAATGATCCCGTGCTGCACGCCGAGCAGGGTCAGGATGTCCAGGTGCTCGCGAGTCTGCGGCATGACGCCGTCGTCGGCGGCCACCACGAGGATGCAGCCGTCGATGCCGCTGGCCCCGGCCACCATCGTCTTGACGAAGTTCTCGTGGCCCGGGACATCGACGATGCCGACCTCAAGGTCCGCGATCACGCACGGCGCGAAGCCCAGCTCGATCGACATGCCGCGTTCCTTTTCGATCTTGAGCCGGTCCGTGTCGCAGCCGGTGAGGAGCTTCACGAGCGCGGACTTGCCGTGATCGACGTGGCCCGCGGTGCCGATGGTGATATTGTGTTGTTGAGTGGTCATGAGTCTTATGAGTCCTATTCGTCCTATCTGTCCTATAGGACTCATGGGACCCATAGGACGAATAGGACATCCGTCTCTCGCTACTGGCCTGCTGCAATCGCTGCGGCCACCGCCTCGATGAGGATCGCGTCGTCGCCCTCTCGCAGCGTGCGCGGATCGATGAGGACCTGATCGTTCTGAATCCTCGCGAAAACCGGGGTCTCGTGCAGCCGCAGCCGCTTGGCCAAGGTCTCCGCGCCGACGCCTTGCGGCGTGATCGCCACCAGCGTCGTCGCCAGGTTCTGCGCCGGCAACGAGCCGCTGCCCATCTGCGAGAACCCGCTGGCCGTGGCTGCGTCGACGTTTCTCTCGCGAAGCGCCGTGACCAGCCGCTCAGCATGCTGGCGAATCTGCTCGGCGCTTCGCTGGAGCATCTGCAGCGTCGGGACCTCGCGGAGCGCGACGGTTTCATCGAGGAAGAGCTTGAGCGTCGCCTCCAGCACCGCCATCGTGAGTTTGCCCACCCGCACGATGCGGGCGAACTGGTTCTTTCGCACCTTATCGATCAGGGCCTTCTTGCCCAGGATGATCCCGCCTTGCGAAGAGCCGATCAGCTTATCCGCGCTGCACGTGATGATGTCGGCCCCTTCTCGGACCGAGTCCGGCAGCGTGGGCTCGGGCTCGAAGCCGAACTGCGAGAAATCGATCAAGGCCCCGGCCCCGACGTCGTCGATCATCACGAGGTTGTGCCGGTGCGCGATCTCCACGAGCGTGTCGAGCGGGACCTCCGAGGAGAAACCCTGGATCTTGTAGTTGCTGGGGTGCACGCGAAGGATCGCGGCGGTGTTCTCGGTGATCGCGTTCTCATAGTCGCGGGCATGGGTCTTGTTCGTCGTGCCGACCTCGACCAGCTTGGCCCCGCTGAAGGCCATCACCTCCGGCAGGCGGAACGAGCCGCCAATCTCGACGAGCTGGCCCCGCGAGACGATCACCTCTTTGCCCTTGGCGACGCTGTTGAGCACGATCGCGGTGGCCGCCGCGTTATTGTTCACGACGGTCGCGGCCTCCGCGCCCGTGAGCTTTTGAAGAAGCCGTTCGATCTGCTCGTCGCGCCGGGACCGCTTGCCCGTTTCGCGATCGACCTGGAGCAGAGAGTAGCTCTGCAGCGTGGCCTGGACCTGATCGATCGCCTTGGCCGCCAGGACCGCCCGGCCGAGCCCCGTGTGAAGAATAATCCCGGTGGCGTTCACCGCCCGGCGGTAGTAGGGCTCGGTCACCGCCATGATGCGATGTTTCGCGACGGCCAGCACCTGGGCGCGAATCGCGGCCTCGTCCGCATCGACCAACGCCTGGGTCGCAATCTGCTGGCGGATCTCTTCGATCGCCTCGCGGACGGAATCCGCTGCCAGCTTCCGCCCATGCCGGGCGGCGAGCGACTCCAGTTCCGGCTCCCTCAGCACCGAGTCGACCGAGGGAACCCTCCGCATGATCTGTTGAGTCTGTGGGTCCATGACCCTATTGTACGCCTCCGGACCGGGCAAACAAGTCGATTTCGCGAGGCCATTGTCAACAGGGTCAATCCGGTCAATGAGGTCCAGCATGGAGGATACGGCTAACACTGACGCTTACAGAAACGCCGGGAGAACCATGTAACAATCCGGCCGCAGCCGCGTCTATTGGGGTAGGCAGATGCCGTTTTCACGCGTTCCCGCATTGACAAGGGCTTCGGCCGGTGGTACAAAGGGTCGAAACGAGGGACCAGCATCATGGACAGAAGACAACTCATCATCGTCGGCGGCATCATCGTGCTGGGCCTGCTGCTGGCGTTTCCCCTCACCTGGATCTTCAACGAGCCCTCGGGCTCGACCCGGTCAACCTCGGTCGGCGGCGCGAATGACCAATCGTCTGTCCGCGAGGCAGACGCCAATGGGATCGACTGGATTCTTACCCAAACCAGCGGGCAGCCCGCCCCCAAGGACGCCAACGGCGTGCGGATGAAACCCACCATTGTCGTGAAGACGGATGTCTTCCGAGCCCGCGAACGGGAGATGCTGATCGGACTGGTCCTGGCGGGCCCCAACGGCGAACGATATCAGCCCAGCGTCCTCAAAGGCGGGTCGCGGCTGGCGGCCCCCAAGTTGCGAATTGTCGATGAAGCCGGAAAGGTGTTGCTCGATGACAGCTTCGCGTATGGCTGAGGCGGCGCCTGCCGGTACTCGTGGCGAGTACCCGAAGACTTCTCAGGCAAGTTCCAGGTGCAGGTGGGTATCGACCTTGGACCTTTCCAGGTCGAGCACGAACGGCCGTGGCATTCGATCTGACGCGATGGCGGGCCGGCTCGGAGACGGTGCGGAGGTCTCCCGATGACGAAGCGGAGGTGGATTGTCCTGTTGGGGGCGTTCGTCCTTGGCGGAGGACTGCTGTGGACATTTGTCGCCCGTGAACCGATCGAGGAGGGCCGGTGCAAGCTGGCTCGCAAAAAAGTCAAACCCTCGGGCGAACTGGCTCGACTCGCCTCGCAGGTGCTGGAACCGCGGACGTCCAGGCCGCAAGGACTGCAAGATCTCCCTGCCGGTTTTGACAACCCCTGTTTCTACGAACTCCGCAGCGACGGCAAACCGGTCCTGCTTGCGGTGAACCTCTCCGAGAAACCGGTCTTGTGCCTGGATATGGATGGGGACGGGATCTTGTCGGAAGAACAGCGTTTCCCGTCGGCCCGCGTCTGCGAGATAAAAGGGGCTGACGAATCTTGGCGTTTCGGGCCGATCTCGCTGGCTTCCGGGACCGATTCGAACCGAGCAGACAGCAGTGGATTCTATCTGAACTGCTACCCCCGGGAAGCGATTGTGCGTCCTGTGTCCTTCCTGACAGGCAAGCTCAAGTTGGAGGGCACGACCTATCGTGTGCTCGTCGCCGATGGCGACTGCGACGGACGCTTCCATTCAATCCTGTCGTGGCCTTTCGTAGGACATTGGCAGCTTCCCGGAGCCGATGTCTTCGCGATCGATCTGAACCGCAATGGCAAGTTCGACACGGAGTGGTCCTCGCCTAAGGCCTCCGAGATCGTACCTCTCGGAAGATTGGTGCGAGTCGGCGAGACCTATTACGCCATCGAAATCGCCCCGGACGGGACAAGCCTCGCCCTTTCCAGGACGGAGCCGCAATTCGG
This sequence comes from Phycisphaerales bacterium, assembly GCA_039679525.1. Classification (GTDB taxonomy): domain Bacteria; phylum Planctomycetota; class Phycisphaerae; order Sedimentisphaerales; family Anaerobacaceae; genus PLanc-01. The sequence continues at coordinate 11,688 of JBDKUU010000285.1, forward strand.
GACCCTCGCCATTGAACCCAACAGCGCTACGGCACAGATAAGACTGTGGTCGGATGCGGCGGCGCAGCTCCTTCAGGGTCGAGAATGGCGATTGCCGGCCGGCAAGTATCAGGGGACGTACGCCGATGTCCAGATGAAGGACGCAGCGGGAGATGTGTGGTCGTTTTCGTGCGATTTATTCGCCCCCGTTCCCTATCCATTGGGGGCACTGAAGTTCTTCACGATCGAGCCGGGGCTGACCACGCGGCTGCGGTTCGGTCCGCCCTTTGCCGTGACGACAGAGGTGCAGCAAAACGGCCCGGAGGTTTCTATCTGTTCCGTCCTCTCCGGCTCCGGCGGAGAACGCTACAAGTCGATTGTCCTGAGAAACGGACAGCGTCTGCCGGAACCGATGTTCAAAATCGTGGATGAGAAAGGAACTGTGCTCGTGGCGGACAAGTTCCAGTATGGCTGAGGTGGCAACTGTCGGTACTCGTGGCGAGTGCCGGAAGAATTCAAGGGCAAGTTTCAAGTGCAGGTGGACCTCGACCTCGGATCGTTCGAGGTCAAGCAGGAGAGGCCCTGGCATTCATTCTGAGAAAGGGTCGCTTGGGCTGACGGGATTTGCGGTGCTATGAAGAAACGGCATTGGGCTATTTTGATCGCGCTGGCATTCCTCGCCGGAGGGCTGCTGTGGGTCTTGCTGATCCGCGAGCCCGTCGAGGAGGGTCGATGCAGGATGGTTCGCAAGAAGGCGGACATCAATAGCCAGTTGATGGGTTTGGCCATCCGGTTTGTGGAACCCATGGCCGACAAGCCGGAAGCGGTCCGTGACCTGCCCGCCGGTTTCTCGCGGCCCGCCTATTACCAGTTCAAGAGCGGCGACAGACTGGTCCTCATGGCTATGGACTATTCCGAGGAGCTGCGATTGTGCGTGGACACGGATGGCGACGGCGTCCTCTCCGAGGAACGATGCTTCACAGCCGGACCTGTCGAGGAGTCCCGGACGAGCGGCAGGTCCCAACGGTTCGGGCCCATTCCCTCGCTTTCCAGCGATGGCACAGCCAAGGCTGGCGACGGATTCTATGTGAAATGCTATCGTGCGGATGCACCTGCCGCACTCACCGTTTACTCCGCCTCCTACCGTACGGGCAGGCTCCTTCTGGACGGCCATCCCCACCGAGTGGCGGTGGTCGACGGCGATTACGATGGTGGATTCCGTTCCATCCTGTCGCTGCCTCTCGAGCGCCAATGGCGCATGCCCGATTCCGATGTGTTCGCCATCGATTTGAATCACAACGGCAAATTCGAAATCTCGCTGTATGACCGGTCCGAGGTCGTGCCGCTAGGAACATTGGTCAAAGTGGCAGACAATTACTATGCCATCGATATTGCCCCGGATGGCATGAGCCTTGCGCTCTCGAAGACGGAACCGCCGTTTGGAACTCTCGCGGTGGAGCCGAATGACATCGATATGGAGCTGCGGCTGTGGTCCGACGCCGCGGATCAGCACCTGCTGTTCAAGCGGGAGCAGCAACTGCCGGCCGGGAAATACAAAGCGATCTACGCGGTGATGAGAAAGGCAGATGCGTCGGGGGACGCGTGGGTGTTTTCATCCAGCCTCGATTCGGCATTCACCCGTTTGGGACCGTTTGAGTTCTTCACCATCCAGCAAGGAGAAACGACATCCATCAAGATCGGGCCGCCGTTCGTCGTGAAGGCGGATGTGCGGATGCTCAGTTCCGGGTCGGTGTCAATCAGTCCCGCCGTCATAGGCTGCGCAGGCGAGGTATACTCAGCGGCTTATCGGCAGAATCAGGGCCGTCCGTCGCCGATCCCGTTCAAAATCGTGGATGAGAAAGGAACTGTGCTCGTGGCCGACAAGTTCCAGTATGGCTGAGGCGGCGCCTGCCGGTACTCGTGGCGAGTGCCAGACGGGTTCAAGGGCAAGTTCCAGGTGCAGATCGATATGGACCTGGGGCCCTTCGAAGTCACCCAGGAAAGGAGTTGGCACTCCATCGAGTAGCAGACGCATCGCGCGAGCGTGTACCGGCGGGTTCAGAGATGTCTCTGGCCCGCCTTTTTTATTGGTCGAGGATGTTTGTTGGAGGCATCGTCATGTGGAGATTCTGTGAGCGGGAGAAAGCAACGGGAGTGGCGCTGATGATCCTGGCTGCGCTAGGTGCGGTGACCTGTGCGGACGAGGCCCCGCCTCTGCCGACGCACCAAGTGGAGGGCAACAGCGGCGTGTTCATCACGCCGACGGCCTACTTCGCCAATCCGGCCGGGCCGGACAAGGTCTTCGGACTGCCGAGCATCTCGGGCACTTACGCCTACAACGGCGAGAAGGACTTCGAGGCGTTCGTCATCACCGAGAACCTCTGGGGCCGGGTCGAGCTGGGCTATGGTCTCGAACGAATGGGCTTGGGCGAATGGCCCGGCCTGGTCGAGGACGCCACGGGTCTGCGCGTCCAGGACGACGCGTACCTGCACAATTTCAACGCGCGAGTCCTGGCGATCAAAGAAGGCGCGTTCGACAACGCCTGGGTGCCCGCGGTCAGCGCGGGGGCCCATCTCAAGTACCAGCAGGACTTCGACGACATCAACGAGCAGCTCGCCGGGACGTGCGACGCGCTCGGAGCCGACCACGACACCGGCGTCGAGTTCACCGTCACCGCGACCAAGACGTTCGCCAAGCTCCTGCCCATGCCGCTGATCGTCTCGGCCGGCCTTCGCAACGGCGACGCCGTCCACACGGGCCTGCTCGGCTTCGCCGGCGAGCGGCGGACCACCTTCGAAGGCAGCCTGATCTATTTCCTGACGAGCAAGCTGTTGATCGCGACCGAGTACCGCCAGAAGCCCGACCTGATCGACAAGTGTACGGTCGGCGGCACGGAGCTGGTCAAGGCGGAAAACGACTGGTGGGACATCTGCCTGGGGTACATCGTCAACAATCACATCACCGTGGCCGGCGGGTACGCCAATTTCGGCAACATCCTCAACGACCGCGAGGACAACGTCTGGGCCATCCAGGTCAAATACGAATTCTAAGGGAGATCGATCATGAAGAGCGTCAGTGGCATCGGATTGAAGGACGTGCAGGGTGTCTACAGCGGGCCGGAGGGCAGGCTGTGGGAACTGATCATGGGCGAACAGATCCACATCGGAGGCCTGACGTCCTCGATGGATCTGGCGGAGCAGGCGGGGATCCAGGCCGGGAGCAAGGGCGTCGACCTGTGCTGTTGCAGCGGCGCGGGGATGCGGTTCCTCGTTCGCTTTCGAAATGTCGCTCGCATGGTCGGCGTGGACGCCACGAAGACGATGGTCGAGTTGGGCACGCACCGGTGCCAACAGGCGGGCTTGGCCGACCGCATTCAGTTCGCCCTGTCGGACGTGTGCTGCAGCGGGCTCGAGGTCAGCAGCGCCGATTTCGTCTGGGGCGAGGACGCCTGGTGCTATGTCGTGGACAAGAACAAGCTGATCGCCGAGGCGGCCCGAATCGTCCGGCCGGGCGGCGTCATCGCGTTCACCGACTGGGTCGAAGGCAAGGGCCTGTCGCAGCCGGAGGCCGACCGATTCCTGCGATTCATGAAGTTCGCGAACCTCCAGAGCATCGGCGGCTACTCCGACTTGCTCAAGGCCCACGGCTGCGACGTGCTGGCCGCGAAGGACACGGGCCGATTCTCGCCCTGCATCGACCTGTATCTGAACATGCTGGGCACGCAGTTGACGTACGATGCGTTGCAGATTATTGGTTTCGACCAGGATATGATGAAGGCTCTGGCGGCGGAGATGGCGTTCGCGCAGCAACTGGCCCACGCCGGCAAGATCGTCCAGGGTTTGTTCGTGGCCAGGAAGAAAGGCTGAGAAGAAGAGATCCTCACCACAGAGGCACAGAGACCGCAGTGAAGATGAATGACTGGTCGATGTGTCTCTGTGGTGACATATTGTGAGAAGGTACCTTATGAGCAAGTGCTGCAATCAAGGCGACGCGAAGATCGAACCGACCGATCCGTGCCACCCGCCGCAGGTGTCGTGCGGCTCGAAGGCCGGACCGGCGTCTCCAGCAGCGGGTTGTCCGCTCAGCTGGTTCGAGAGAATGATCCCGAACTGCCTTCAGTACGCGAAGGACGCCAAGGCCCAGGACCGACGGATCGTCGGGATCATGTGCGAGTATACGCCCCGCGAGTTGATCATGGCGGCGGACGCGGTGCCGGTCTGCCTGTGCGGCGGGTCGGCCGAGACGATCGGGCCGGCCGAGGAGCACCTGCCGGCCAATCTGTGCCCGCTCATCAAGTCGACGTACGGCTACCACGTTCAGAAAGCCAATCCCTTCCTGGAGATGGCGGACCTGATCGTCGCCGAGACCACGTGCGACGGCAAGAAGAAGATGTACGAGTTGATGGCCGAATCCCGGCCCATGTACGTCCTCGAACTGCCGCAGAAGGTCGACGACGCCGACGCCCTGGACCACTGGCGCCGCGAACTGG
>JBDKUU010000286.1:0-8766 GCA_039679525.1 Phycisphaerales bacterium
CGCGACCGAGGCCGATCCCAAGGGCGTCCTCGCAAGCCAGGACCAGACGGACGCCACGTACACGCCGACCGGCGTTCTTGACTATGGGCAGACCTACTACTGGCGGGTCGACGAGGCCAACGGCGCCCCCGACTTCACGGTCTTCAAGGGCAGGATCTGGAGCTTCACCGTCGAGCCGTTCGCGTACCCGATCACGCCCATTGCGGCCGCCGCGTCGAGCTTTCAGCCGAACGCCGGGCCGGAGAGGACCATCGACGGCTCGGGCCTGAGCGACGCCGACGAGCATTCCACCCTGATGACGGACATGTGGATGAGCGGCACAGCCAAGCCGCACTGGATTCAGTACGAATTCGACAAGGTCTACAAGCTCGACGAGCTCTGGGTCTGGAATTCCAATCAGGCGATCGAGGCCTTCGTCGGATTCGGGGCCAAGGACGTCGCGATCGAGTATTCGGCTGACGGCGCGACGTGGACGGCTCTGGAGAACGTGCCGCAATTCGCCCGAGCCCCAGGCGAACCGACGTACACTGCCGACACGATCGTCGATCTCGGCGGCATCATGGCCAAGTACGTCAAATTGTCCGTCGACAGCAACTGGGGCGGCGTGACGCAGCAGACAAGTCTGAGCGAGGTGCGGTTCTTCTATGTTCCGCTGCAGGCGTTCGGGCCGCAACCTGCAGACGGGGCAACGAACGTCAGCGTTGAAACCAGTCTGAATTGGCGACCCGGCCGGGAGGCGACGTTCCACAAGATCACGATCGACACCGATAGCGAAGCAGTGGGCGGCGCAGGGACCCAGAAGGTGACCGATCATAGCTTCACCCCCGCATCTCTGAACTATGCGACGACGTATTTTTGGACGGTCACGGAGGTGAATGAGTCCAGCGTCGTCGAAGGAGGCCACGCCACGGGCGACGGCATGGCCGTGTTCGGCAACGTCTGGAGCTTCACCACCGAAGGATACGCGGTCGTGGAGAGCTTCGATACCTACAACGACGACATCGACGCCCTGACCACGATCTGGCAGGCCTGGATCGACGGCGTGACCGACAAGGCCAGCGGCTCGCAGGTCGGGTACAACGAGGCCCCGTTCGCCGAGAGGACCGTCGTCCGCAACGGGTCGCAGTCGATGCCTCTGACCTACGACAACACGTCGTTCGCCTTCTCGGAGGCCAAGCGGACATTCGACCCCGCGCAGGACTGGACCGCCCACGGCGTCAAAACCCTCTCGATCCACTTCGCAGGCGCCGCGGGCAACAGCGGGAAGCTCTACGCCAAGGTCAACGACAAGAAAGTCCTCTACAGCGGTGACGCGACGGACCTGGCCCGAACCGGCTGGCAGGCCTGGAATATCGACCTGACGACGATCGGCGGCGTGAGCAACGTCCGTTCTCTGACGATCGGAGTCGAGGGCTCCGGGGCCAAAGGCAAACTGTACATCGACGACATCCGGCTTTCCCCGAAGACTCCGGAATTCACCACGCCGGCCGAACCTTCCAATGCGGACCTGATCGCCCGATATGCCTTCGAGGGCGACGTCAAGGATTCCTCCGGCAAGAACCGCAACGGCAAGGCCAACGGCGGGCCGGCCTTCGCCGCCGGCGTCGACGGTCAGGCGATTCGCCTGGACGGAACCGACGATTACGTGTCGGTGGGCAGCGTCGGAATCAGCGGGGCCGCCCCGCGAACGGTCTCGGGCTGGGTCAAGGCCGACACCACCGAGATCACGGATTGGACGAACCTCTTCGGCTTCACCAGCACGCCGGAAGGGGTCGCCGCGGCGAGCTTCGATCTGGAGAAGATCGGCGGCACCACCCAGTACGGCATTCACGCCTACGGCTGGGAGCGGACCATTCTGACCATCGATCTGGAATGGCACCACCTGGCCGCCACCTATGACGGCACGACGATCGCCTGGTACGGCGACGGCCAGTTCGTCGCCGGCGAAGCCTGGGTCTTGAACACGCAGGACAACTTCCAGATGGGCAAACGAGCCCACGCCGCGGGCGGGAACTTCCCCGGCCTGATCGACGAGGTGCGGGTCTACAACAAGGCCCTCTCGGCCGAGGAGATCGCCTGGCTTGCGGGCCGCAGACTGCCGATTCACAAGCCGCTATGAGGACGACGCAAGGCACACGACTAGAACCGTCCAGCGGGGCTCGGGTCGACAAAACCGAGCCCCGCTTCTCTTTTGCGCCGCACGTTCCACGCCCCCGCCTTTCTCCAGTCCCCTTCTCCCATGCTGCTTGAAATAAAAAAGGACCGGGCACGACACAAAGGTAACGACCCGGTAACAAACCCGTAAAACGCAGCATGTACATTCTCGATCGCAATGAACTCGCGGCACCTTCTTTCGAAAGGATACGCAAATGCAAAGATGCACCACATTCACGGTCGCGGCGGTTCTCTGGCTGGGATACTCGTTCGGCGTCGGCAGCGGGATCTCCTCCTGCATGGCGGCCGGTCCGAGCCCGGCCGGCAAGTGGCTGGGCGTCATCAAGACCCCCGATGCGGAGTTGCGGATCGCATTTGAGATATCACAGACGGCCGAAGGCGGCTACTCCGCGGTCGCACACAGCATCGACCAGGGCGCCATGAACATCCCCATCACTACCGTCACCGCTACGGCCGACGGCCTGCGCCTCGAATTGAAATCCGTATTCGCCTACGAGGGCAAATTCCAGCCGGATGGAGACACCATCGACGGGAATTGGATCCAGAACGATTCCACCCCGCTGGTCATGAAGCGGGTCGACAAGATCCCCGAACTCAATCGGCCTCAGAATCCCAAAAAGCCATACCCCTATGACGAGGAGGAAGTGACGTATCCATCCTCTGCAGCAAACGTCCGCATCGCCGGGACATTGACGATCCCGAGGGGAAAAGGCCCCTTCCCCGCGGTCCTGCTCATCGCCGGCTCGGGCCGGTCGGATCGTGACGAATCGGTGCTGGGCCACAAGCCTTTCCTCGTCCTGGCGGACCATCTGACCCGCCGCGGCATCGCCGTCCTGCGGGTGGACAAACGCGGGATCGGCAAATCCACGGGGACCTTCGAGGGCAGCGGGATCAAGGAGTTCGCATCGGACGCCTTGGCCGGCGTCGAATATCTCAAGCACCGCAAGGAGGTCGATCCCAGGAGAATCGGGCTCGTCGGCCACAGCGAGGGCGGAAGCGTCGCGCCGATGGTCGCGGCCCAAAGCGCCGATGTCTCGTACCTCGTGCTTCTGGCGGCGCCGGGCATGTCCGCGTTCGATATTCTCGTGCTCCAGGACGGCACGGAGGCCAAGGCCGCGGGTTGCAGCGACGAGCAGGTCTCGCTGATCCGAGGTTTCAGCAGGCGGTATTACGGCATCGTGCTGCGATCGAAAGACGCCGCGGAGGTCGAACGGGAGACGAACGCGCTCTACGCCTCGCTCACCGACGCGGAGAAGAAGGCCATCGACTGGCCCAACCTGCACGGGACCCTCAGTCTCGCCTGGGGCCTGGACCCGACGTCGCGAGGGACGCTGGAGTCCGATATCCGCCCCACGTTGCGACAGGTGCAATGTCCCGTGCTGGCCCTCAACGGCGGCATGGACGCCCAGGTCCCGGCGAAGGAGAACCTGGCGGACATCGAGGAAGCCCTGAAGGCGGGCGGAAACAAGGACCACACCCTGCGGGAACTGCCCGGCCTGAACCATCTGTTCCAGACCTGCCGGACAGGGGCCGTCTCGGAGTACATCAAGATCGAGGAGACCATGTCGCCCACGGTCCTGCAGATCGTCTCCGACTGGATCCTCGCAAACGCCGGCGACAAATCGAACTGAGGAAGTCCACTGCAAGCGACCGGGTCACGTGCCGACAGCCAGGTGAAGCAGCTTCATGCCGCTGCCTGGGTCGAGCTGACGCGTCGCCTCGATGCCGGCGATCTCGATGATCGTGACCTCCAGAACGAGGAACGTCCGCACGTCGTGGCGAGGGCAGCCAACGAGGTTTTCGCCGTCTTTGCCGATGGCGGTGTGAATGTGCAGCCTGGGGCCTGCCTCGTCCCAGTAGAGCGAGCCGACGCCGAGAACCTCGCCCGGGCCGGTGAATGTGGTGAATCTGGGAACGATCTGCGGCTTCTCCCGCTCGGGCCCGACGACGACCGCCGCCGTGCGGAATCCACCCACGATCAGCACGGAAGCACAGCGGATCTGAGCCTCGCGGGCGATTTTGTCGATGCACGCGTGCAGATCCTCGCCCTCGAACAACCGGGCCACAACCACCCGACCCACCTGACCGATCGAATAATCCATCTCGATATTCTCCAAGGCAATGACGCAACCTGTTCGGCGACATCATACCACGCCCTGCCGCTTTTGCCATGACGACTCCGGGGGACCTTCAGGCAGGAGTTTACCGCATTGCCGCCTCCGGCTTGAACGCGAACGAGGCGTTCGCTTGCGGGACGGGACGTTGTGCGGGGGCGGGCAACAGCGCTCTTGCGCGGGCGGCCCAAAGCGTCCCCCTCCCCGACGCCCTCGGCGCCGAACGCCGCTGCGCGTCGGGGCGTCGGAATCCGTATCAGCTCGTCCCCGCAATTGCGTGAAGAACCGAGATGTTGCCCGTTGCGTCGAAGCGGCATGGCAGGTGAGTCCGGGACCTTGCCAAGGCAACGAAATAGTCCCGACCGCCGAACCGGGCTCTGCCGGCGTCATGCTGCTGGCCAAAGGCGGTAAATCTCGGGGGTCTGGGGGCAGCGCCCCCGGCTCCTGGATGCCTGCAACGCCTCGGTTCTCAACGGGTGCAGTCTCCCCAAACCAAGGGCAGCCTTCCCCACAATTCCGTTAGGGACCCCAAGAAGAAGCTCCCATCGCGGGCATCGATCCGAGCCGTGGTGGACTACCGCTCCAAGGGGATGGTCAACAACGGTGGAGAGCTCAAGATCTCGGGCTCGGCTCCTTGGTGAGCGAGTTGGAATGGAGATGGATGAGTACTGGGGGCTTTCTGTCGCAACCCGACCTCAAGGAGCCGACCCGTCTAGCGAATAAGAAAAGTGAAAGGAGCCCGGGGCAAACGCCCCGGTTTAGTTTCTTTCTCTCGCCAAGTATTCTACGCCGGCCGACAACGCGGGTTCGCAATCGGAGCCTCATTCTCCGTCGAAAGGATCATCCGACCGTCGGGCCGGCGAAACGGCCCTGCCGATTGCGGATCAGGAACCGGAGTCCTTGGCGCTGCGGCGCTTCGGGAAGAGATTGGAATCCCAGCCGTAGGTATACTGCCGCTCCAACCGGCCGTCGCGGTCGTGCACGGCCAGCAGGCTGTACTCGTGGCTCTGGGCCAGCTCCCGGCCGTGAAGAATCGCCTCGATCTTGGACCGGTGGCTGCTGACGACCTGGCCGGTGTTGATCAGCTTCACAACCCAGCCGCCCTCTTCTCCCGGCAGCACGTGGTAAGTCACACGCTCCGCCATTCCCGAAACCTCCATTCCTATGACAATCAGCGACCGCAGCCGCCGGGAATCGACAATCAAACCAGGTTCCGCCGACCGGCCATCCTTTCGACGGTCCCGGCGGCACACGCAACCCAGCCTGTATTGTGCCCATTGTCGCCCGGACGTCAATAGTGTTTACGACGGCCCTGCAGGAGAATCCTGAAGGACCGGCCGCCCGCCGGCCGATAGAAATACCATGATGAACGCGAAACTGCCGATGGTTCTCGTGGTTTTGGCCTGCGGGCGAGGGTTCGCGTTGTCCCAGGTTTCGGCCCCTTTCGCAGAGGCGACGGTCCAGGTGCAGACCCGGATCGAGCCGCAAATCGCGATCAGCGAACCCGCCGTGGTGATCGTCGACCTGCAGGACCATCTGCTCGGCACGACGATCCCCAGCCGGGTCCGATTTCGCGTCCGCGCCAACACGCAGGAGGTGGAGCTTCAGGTGGCCTGCACCGACCTGTACAGAGCCGGCGATCCCACGTCTGCCGACAGAATCCCCGTCGCCGATCCCGGGGCGAGAATCACCTCCGAAAGCGAGGATGCCCGCCTGCTCGCCTGGCAGAACACCCCATCGACAGACGTCCTGCCCGCCGGGTGGACGGGCGAGGTGAGCGAGGTCGGCCTCTTTATCGCCGCTTCGGACCAGGTCTTCAGCCAGGATGTGAGCGTGGACGTGGCCTGGAACGCATCCGACCTGACTTTGCCCACGGGCGAATACCAGGGCATCGTCCGACTCATCGGCATGGTCCGGCCGTAGGACGCCACCTGCGTAAACCGGGTACCGACTTCCCCGTTTGGAGTTCCACCTTCAGGCGGGTCCGAGAGTCCCCCGGCGTAACCGGCTCCTTCTCCAATCGTCCATCGTCCGACATTTTTCAAAGGTTGTTCGGACTGTTAGGCCCGCGTAAACGCGGAACTCCAAACGGGGCTACCCGGCGCACGCCGAACATCCGATTGGAATGGACGTTGTGCGACAGGACGCAGCTTACGGTGTCTCCGTTTCGGTTGCCGCTTCCGGGCCGTCGACGATCGCCGCGTAGATGTCCCAGTTGCCGTCGCGGTTATCCTGCCAGACGATAATCGCACGCTGGGCCTTGGCGTCCACATAGACCGCGGGGTTCACCTGCTGGGACATCTTCAGGTTCGTCACGACGAATTCCTGTTTCGTGATCAAATTGTAGCCGCGGATGTCCCAGGTGCCATTGCTCTGGTCCTGCCAGACGCCGATGTGCTTGTGGATCTTCGGAAAGGCGGTCAGGCCGGAACTGCTGACGCCTTCGGGATTGAAGGGATCGAAGAGGTTGTCGACCATCACCTTGCCGATGCCGTCCGTTCCCCGCCCGACGAGCCAGCCTTCGGAGAGACCGGGCATCTGCTCTTTGCCCAGAGCCATGGTCGTATAGAACGTTCGAGGAACGTTCGGATCGGAGATGTCGGCCCCATACACGTACGGCGAGGGCATATCCGACGCATGCAATTGCCAGACCACAAGGTCGCCCGAGATGCAGGGGAACATCTCATCGACGTCGATGCCGCCGGCGACGAAGAACGCCGCCGGATTGTCCTTGCCCGAGAGGCGGGCCCCAAGGATATCCCAGTCCGAGGCGTCGGCGAACCCGTGCTGCCAGACGGCCACGCCGTTGGACACCGACGGCAGGCACTCCACAGCGTTTGTCGCCGAGACCGCGAATCGCGCCACGACCTGCCGATTCGACAGATGAGCGGCGTACACGTCGGGGTCGCTGCCCTCGTCGAATTGAGTCTGCCAGACCACGTCGTTGCCGTCGATGATGGGATACAGATCGTCGCCCACAAAGTCGGCGACGGTGAACTCACCCGCCGGCTTTCCGCTCGTTATGTCGGCTCCAACGATGTCCCAGTCCCCATAGCGGCTGTTGAAGACCTGCCAGACCACGATGCCCCCGGATACCGACGGATAGGCCTCATCATCCTCCGTCGTCGCCACCTTGAAGACAGTGATCGCCTGGGCCGCCGAGCAGGCAGCCAGGACCAGACATACGCTCGCCACCCAAAATGATCTTCCGGACATTTCGCTACACACCGCTTCTCCCCTCGAATGATCGCTACTTCAGCCCGACGCTACCGACGCCCGACTCCAGCGCCTATTGCACGCCATTGCAGGCCCCCTTGTCTGCAGGGGCCTCACATACTCTCAGAAGAAAGCCTGCCGCCCGGCTGACGCCCGTGGCAACAGCAGAAACAATCACGCTCAGGTAAAGGCCGACGTTCACGCCGAGGAATCCGTACGCCCAGAGAGATCCATTGGCCCCAATGGCCCTTTCTGCATTGGGATAGCTCGCGACGACCACGTGATAAACGGTCACGCTGAAAACGAGGAAGAGAACCGTCCAGAGGAGCCGCGGGACGCGCAGGCGATCCAAGCCCCAGCCGACCAGGACCATGACCGCCAAACCCGCAGGAATAACCCAATTCGGGATTCCCTCCGCGGGAATGTGAGCTACAAGGACGACCGGGGCGATCCAACATGCGGGGATCGCCGAGATGAGATAGAACGCGTTCTCATCGCCGGGGAACCGGTGCTGCGCTATCGTGCCGGCCGCCCAAATCAAAGGGATCAGCCAGATATAGAAAGGCCACTTCTCTCTCATCGAGCGCTCTCCCGTCTTCGCATCTCGAATCGCGGAACCCGACTTCTGCTCCTCCCGAGCCATGCCGCCAATCCATTATACCACATCCAGTCGCATCACAAGCCGGTCTTTGGCCCGCTCCGGCGAAATGCCCGCGGATCTCGCCTGTTCTTCGAGCGTGACGATAAATCCGCTGCGGTTCTGAAGGTCCGGATGAGGGTGGCGATCGATGAGGCGAAACCCGAGTTTCTCCCAGAACGTGTGGCCCGCGCTGCCGGAGACGCCATAGATGATCGGGAGGTCCTCGAAGGAGTCGGCCTCGATGCGGCGCCAGCCGCGTGCCTTGGCCCACTCGATCAGCACTTTGGCCATGCACGTGCCGAGGCCCTTTCGCTGGTACGGATTCTCCTTGTGCAGAGAGGAGCCCGCCATCAGGCAGTGAACGACGAGAGTCCTGTCCTCAATCTGGGCGGGCGGCGGGAATGCTTCGTCGGCAAAGTCCTCGGCCGGCCCTGCGGGGTGATCCTGCTGAAGGCACAGACATCCCGCCCCTGCCATGCCACAGACGGCCTTCGGATAGAAACGCAGATGCCCGACGATCCGCTCGCCGTCGCGAGCGACGATGGCGCAGGCGCCGTAGACCCGCGTGAGCTTCTCCAGCAGCGGGAGGTTCCGCTTGCGGCAGCGTTCCCAGGGGACCTC
>JBDKUU010000287.1:0-8496 GCA_039679525.1 Phycisphaerales bacterium
GAGAAAGTCCAGCAGTTCGACGTCGAGAACCTGGCGCGACAGCTCGACACGCTCGATGCCGGGTATTTCTTTCTGACGCTGGGCCAGAACTCCGGCTACTTCAACTCCCCCAACGCGACGTACGACCGCTTCACGGGCTATGACACGGGCGAACGATGTTCCCTTCGCGACCTGCCGATGGATTTGTATCGGGTCCTCTCGGCCAGGGACATTCGGCTGATGCTCTATCTGCCGTGCCAGGCGCCCAACGCCGATCCGCTGGCACAGAAGGCGTTCGGTTTGCCCGAGGGCAGACAGGATCAGCCGATCGACGTCGAGTTCGCCCGCAAGTGGGCCCAGGTGATCCAGGAATGGTCGGACCGCTACGGCCCGCGAGTCGCCGGCTGGTGGTTCGACGGCGGCTACAAGTGGGTCGGGTTCAATGAGGAGATCGCCCAGATCTACGCCGCGGCGGCCAAGCACGGCAATCCCAACGCGATCGTCACGTTCAACCCCGGCGTGAGCCTGATCCGCTGGACGCAGGCCGAGGACTACACCGCGGGCGAGTTGAACGAACCTTTCAAGTTCCTGCCGACGTCGCGGTGGATCGATGGGTCGCAGTGGCACGCCTTGACCTTCATCGGCTCGCAGTGGTCGGCCCGCGACACGCGATTCCCGGCCCAGGATTGGGCAAAGTGGGTCGCCGCAGCCACCGCCGTGGGCGGCGTCGTCACGCTGGACATGGGGCCCAACTGGAACTCGGAGGCCGGGCCCATCGGTTCGCTGGCGAAGGCCCAGATGGAGCAGGTGCTGGCCGTCCGCGATGCCGTGAAGGGCACTCCCGGCGGCTCGGAGGGAGGGGATCGGGCCAACCCGAGTCGTTCGGCGGTCGAACTACGGGCGCGGGGTGGGTTGCCGAAGTTCTTTGCCAAGGCCAAGACCGGCGGCAAGGTCACAGTCGCCTATTTCGGCGGCAGCATCACGGCGGCAAACGGCTGGCGGCCTCAGACGACGGCCTGGCTCAAGAGCCGCTATCCAAAGGCCGAGTTCGTCGAGGTCAACGCCGCGATCGGTGGGACGGGCTCGGACCTCGGGGTCTATCGGCTCGGCCGGGACGTACTGGGGCATCGGCCGGACCTGGTGTTCGTCGAATTCGCTGTCAACGACGGCGGGGCGTCGCCTGAGCAGATCTATCGCTGCATGGAGGGCATCGTGCGGCAGATCCGCAAAGCCGATCCGGCGACGGAGATCTGCTTCGTCTACACGATGCACGAGGGCATGCTCAAGGACCTGGCGGCCGGGCGGCTGCCTCGATCGGCGTCTGCGATGGAGTTCATCGCGGACCACTACGGAATTCCGTCCATTCACCTCGCTCAGGAGCCCGCGAAACTGATCAACGCGGGCCAGTGGGTCTTCACCTCGCCAAAGCCCGAGGCGCCCGCGGACCCGAACAAAGGACTCCCAGCTCGTCCGGCCTTCTCTGGGGATAGCTGTCACCCCTTCGCCGAGACGGGTCACAAGCTCTATACAGAGGCGATCGCCCGTTCGTTCGATGCGATGGAGGGTCTGGGGACGGCTGGGTCTCGCTCGCTCCCGTCGCCCTTTACGCCCGACAATCATGAAGGGGCCAAGCTCATCCCGCTTAGTGACGCGATGTTGAGTGGAGGCTGGCAGAAGCTTGATTCGCAGAGTGATTCGATCGCGAGGAACTTCGCCGACAGGCTCCCGGCCTTGTGGCGTGCGGAGAAGCCGGGGGCTGCGATGACGTTTACTTTTCATGGCTCCGCGGCGGCGGTCTACGACCTG
The DNA here is from genome assembly GCA_039679525.1 of Phycisphaerales bacterium. Classification (GTDB taxonomy): domain Bacteria; phylum Planctomycetota; class Phycisphaerae; order Sedimentisphaerales; family Anaerobacaceae; genus PLanc-01. The sequence continues at coordinate 1,786 of JBDKUU010000287.1, forward strand.
CTCGGACCCGACGGCGGCGAGCTGGAAGTCATCGTCGACGGTCAAGCCGCCCGAACTGTGAAGCGATTCGACGCCTATTGCACGTACCATCGCCTGGGCACGACGTCGCTGCTGTCGGAGAAGCAAGCAGCCGACCACACGGTGACGATTCGACTGACAGGCAACGACTTCGACAAGGCCCAGATCCTCAGTCGCAACGGGAACAAGATCGACGATCCGAATCGGTATAAGCCGCTGCGATGGTACGCCGGGGCTCTCTTGATCGATGGCGAGTTGAAGACGCCCGCGACTGGAGCACAGGCCTCGGACCTGCCCAAGCGTCTGCGACGGGCCGAGAGCTTTCTCGGCGTCCACTTCGATTTCCACGCCGGCCCCGACTGCACCGAAATCGGCAAGAACACCACGCGAGAGATGATCGAGAACGTCATCACGCAGGTGCGGCCCGACTACATCCAGATCGACTGCAAAGGCCATCCGGGCCTGTCGAGTTACCCGACGAACGTCGGCAACCGGGCCCCAGGCTTCGTGGGCGACCCGCTTCGCCTGTGGCGTCAGGTGACGGCCGAGCACGGCGTCTCGCTCTACATGCACTATTCCGGCGTGTGGGATTCCGAGGCCATCCGACGTCATCCCGATTGGGGCGTCGTCAACGCCGACGGCAAGACCAATGGGAATGCGACCTCGCGCTGGAGTCCGTATGCCGACAAGCTGTTGATTCCGCAGCTTCGCGAGCTGGCGGGCGATTACGGCGTGGACGGCGTCTGGGTCGACGGCGAGTGTTGGGCGTCCGTGCCCGACTACAGCGACGCGGCGATCAAGGCGTTTCGCGAGTCGACGGGGATCGCGGACATCCCGCGAAACCCGGGCGAGCCCCACTGGTTCGAGTTCCTCCAATTTCACCGGGAGGCGTTCCGGCAGTATCTGCGGTACTACATCGCCCAGGTGAAGAAGACGGATCCCGAGTTTCAGATCTGCAGCAACTGGGCGTTCACGGACCATATGCCCGAGCCGGTCAGCGCCCCGCTGGACTTCCTCTCCGGCGACTACAATCCCGACGACAGCGTCAACTCGGCCAGGCTCTCCGGCCGCTACCTCACGCGGCAGGGCGTGCCGTGGGACCTGATGGCGTGGAGCTTCTCCCGCAACAAGACCGCGGACGGGCGAGACCAGAAGACCGCGGTGCAACTGGAGCGGGAGGCGGCGATCGTGATCGCCCTGGGCGGCGGCTTTCAGGCCTACATCACGCAAAAGCGGGACGGCTCGATCCGCGAGGAGCGGATCCCCGTGATGGCGGAAGTGGCGAAGTTCTGTCGAGAAAGGCAGGCGATTTGTCACCATGTGGAACAGGTTCCCCAAGTGGCCGTGCTGTTCTCGACCGCGGCTCACTATCACAGGAGCAACGGGCTCTTCGCCCGCGATCTGGCCCGGATCAACGGCGTGTTGCAGGCCCTGGTGGAGAGCCAGCAGTCGGTCGAGGTCCTCGGCGAACATCACCTCACGGGCCGAATGGCCCAGTATCCGCTGATCGTCGTGCCGGAGTGGGAATACCTGGAGCCCGCGTTCAAAGAGGAACTCGTCGCGTACGTCCAGGGCGGCGGCAATTTGCTCTTGGTTGGGCCGGGTTCGGCAGCGTTGTTCCAGGCCCAGCTCGACGTCACGGCCGACGGCGGGCCTGCATCCGCGAAGGACTGTGTCCTGTCGTACGGCGGCGAAACGGCGGCGATCACCGGCCACGTTCAGCGCGCGACGCTCGGAGCCGGATGCAAGACCCTCGGCGAGGTCCGGATGAGCGATGGGACGACGGCGCCCGCCGCGGCGATTCGCAGCCTTGGACAAGGCAAGATCGCGGCGACGTCTTTCACGTTCGGCCAGGGCTATGTGGACAGCCGCAACCTTGTGATGCGGCGGTTCCTGAACGATCTGGCGAGGGAGCTTTTCCCGAATCCGATGGTCGAGGTGAAAGGTTCATCGGATGTCGATGTGGTGGTGGGGCGGCAGGGCGACAAGCTGACCGTGAGCCTGATCAACACATCGGGGCCGCATCAGAGTGCGCCGGTAGTCGATGCCATCCAGTCCATCGGTCCGCTCAGCGTCGCGATTCGCCAGGCCGCCAGGCCAACGAGGGTCACACTGGAGCCGGCGGGGACCTCTCTGCCGTTCGAATATCGAGACAGCGAGATTCATCTGACCGTTCCCAGCGTGGGGATTCACGACATCATCGTCGTCGAGACCGAGTGACAGCAGGAAGGATTATCATGAGGCATTTCACAACACGAGGAGGCCGGCGGTTCTTGACATCGATCGTTTGCTTGGCTGTCTGTACCGCCGCAGCTTGGGCGGGCGATCAGCCGCAATGGGGCCATGCGTGGACGCGGAACATGGTCTCCGACGAGACCGGATTGGTCGAGGATTTCGACATCGAGACGGGCCGCAACGTCAAATGGGTCGTGACGCTGGGCAGCGAGACCTGGGCCACGCCGACCGTCTCGCAGGGCCGGGTGTTCCTCGGCACGAACAACGATCCGCCCCGCGACCCACGGCACAAGGGCGATCGGTCGCTCTTGTTGTGCCTGGATGAGAAGGACGGCAGCCTCCTGTGGCAATTGGTTGTCCCGAAGCTCGGACCCGACATCTACCTGGATTGGCCCAAGGCAGGGGTCGTTTCGCCCGCGACGGTCGAGGGCAACCGCGTCTACGTTGTGACCAATCGCGGCGAGGCGGTGTGCCTGGACATCGATGGACAGCGAAACGGCAACGATGGGCCGTACATGGACGAAGGGCGGCACATGGTCCCCGACGCCAATAAGCCGCTCGACGTCACGCCGCTCGACGCGGACATCATCTGGCTTTTCGATATCCCCAATCAGGCGGGGACGTGGCCGCACGATGGGGCCCACGCGTCCATCCTGATCGACGGCGATTTCCTGTACCTCAACACGAGCAACGGCGTGGACAACACGCACGCCAAGATCCGCCGGCCCGACGGGCCCAGCCTGATCGTCCTGGACAAGAAGACCGGTCGGCTCGTCGCCCGCGACAACGAAGGCATCGGCCCGCGGATCTTCCACTCGACGTGGTCGTCGCCCGCGATGGGCGTCGTCGACGGCCGCAAGGTGGTCTTTTTCTGCGGCGGGGACGGCGTGGTCTACGGCTTCGAGCCGCTGACGGCGGCGCCGCCGGAGGGGAAGGTCGAGAGCTTGAAACGCGTCTGGCGATTCGACCCCGATCCGACGGGTCCGAAGCAGAACGTCAGTCAGTATCTCCGCAATCGCGAGGTCAGTCCGAGCAATATCAAGAGCATGCCCGTCTTCTGCGACAATCGCCTGTACGTCACCGTCGGCGGCGACATCTGGTGGGGCAAGAACCAGGCGTGGCTCAAGTGCATCGATGCGACCAAGACCGGCGACGTCACGAACTCGGCCCTCGTCTGGTCCTGCGATCTGAACGAGCATTGCTGCTCGACGCCCGCCGTGAGTGATGGCCTCGTCTACGTCGCCGATTGCGGCCGGATGATTCGCTGCATCGACGCCAGGACCGGCCAGGTCTGCTGGACGCAGGAAACCAAGGGCGACATCTGGGCTTCGACGCTGATAGCCGACGGGAAGCTCTATGTAGGTACGAATCGCCGGGACTTCTGGATCATGGCGGCGGGCCGGGAGAGGAAGGTCCTGAGCACGATCCAGATGGACAGCCCGGTCTCGTCAACAGCGACCGCTGCCAACGGCGTGCTCTACGTCACGACGATGAGGAAGCTCTATGCGTTGAAGAAGACGCCGTGACCCGTTCGAAGTGTGCCCGCAAGGGCATATCCGAAAAGCTTCACACTTTCAAAGATAACGCCGTCCGGCGTCACTACGAACATGGGACGCACTCTCGGGGCGGCTTACTCAGCGAATGTGGCGGGAACAACCTTGCAGGCCAGGTCCCGCGTGAACGGCGGGGCGGTCAGTTCGAGCCGGCCGGCCTCCGCGGCGACGTTCTGACGCCCCGCGGGAATGCCTTCCTTCGTATCCCACCAGAGGACTGTGTAGCGGCCGGGCTTGAGGCCGTCGAGCGTGATTGTGGCCGAATCAATGAGGGCGGGCTGGTGCTTCTCGACTACAAGGCTCCACCATGTCGCCTGTCGGTCGAAGAGCCACAGATAGGCTCGATCTTCTCCCTGTTGGCCCACGATGCGAATGCGCGGCTCGGAGGTCGTGGCGATCGTCGGTTGCAGACCCGCGGGTCGCATGTCGGCGAGGAACGCCGCCAGCGGCTTGTAGTGCCGATAGGCGTTCTGCTGGTCCAGCGATTCCCACCACCAGAACATCGCCGTGCCCGAGCAGCCGCCGAGGGCTGAGGCCCAGAGGCAGTTGTGGAAGTGCACGCCTTCGCGGTCCTGCTTCATGTATTCGCTCAGGCCCCACTTCGCGGTGGCCAGGCCGAACTCGCCGATCAAAGCAGGCTTGTTCGGGGCCTGTTCGCGGAGCCAGCGGCTCTGGCGGGCGATCGATTCGACTTCGTCCTTGAAGTCGTCGTCGTCCGGGCGCATGTAGTGGTGCTCCTGGGCGATGTCGATCTGCGGGTGACGGCAGTCCTTTGCCGAGGGGCTCCAGGTGCTTGTGGTCCGCGGATGCCGATAGACGTCGATTCGTTCGAGATAGCGGCCGACCTGGGCGTAGAACTCGTCCGTCGGTTTGCCCGGGTCCATCTCGTTGAAGTATTCCCACGCCGCGACGCTCGTCGAATAACCCCAACGCGCCACGGCGTACCGCATGAACTTCTTTGCGTCGTTCACCGCCTTGCGATACTCGGGACTGCCGGGCGTAGAGAGCGAGCTCATGTACAAGTCCCGCGTGATCGCGCAGAGCATCAGGTAGATGCCATTTCGGCGGGCTCCTTCGACGATCTGGTCGAGCATGAAGCAATCGAGCGGATTGTAGTAGCCTCGCACCGGACGGTTGACGTCCGCCTCCCAGAGCAACTCGGGCCCGCCGGCGGCCTCTTTCAGAGAGATCGCATCAAGCCAAGCGGCGCCGCTGCCCAGGAGCGTGAAGGCAATTCGTCCCAGCCAATTCGCGTTGTCGCCGGTCGTGAATGGCAGCTCGAACGGTTGCCAGTCCGTCGGACCGGTCTGGGCAGAGGAGATTTCAATGGATTTGCCGTCGGCCTCGATGTGAAGGGCTTTGGGGCCGTCCATCTTGACTCGGCCGCTGAGGACGTATTGCGTTCCGGGCCGCAGGGCGACTGGGTGCGAAGGCGTCGGCGAGATCGATGCTCCATCGCCGCCGTTCAATTGAACGCACTTGCGGGAGCCTTCGCCGCTTTCCCGACCGGGCATCGCGACGATGGGAGACTCCGTCGCCCACGAGCGGCCCCACGCGCTTTTGCGAGATTCGATCGCCAACGCCCAGTCGTCGCAGCAGGTCCAGATCCGAAGGAAGTTGGCCCCGTTGCGAGCCAGCTTGCCGAAGATCTCCTCGGCCTTGGGCACGGTGACGTACTGGCCTTCGCCGATGAAGGCGAGGTTCTGGCCGATGGCGAAGAAGGACTGTCCCTCAGAGAACTCGAAGAACCGTGGATCGTCGCGGCCCGCTCGCAGGAAGCCCTTGCTCGAGGACGCTATGCATTCCAACGTCGCCGGCGAAGAGGCGATCTCGCCCTGTCGATCCTTGAGCGAGGCTCGCAGAACATATGTCCCGAGCTTCGCAGGGGCAAAGCGGGCCTTCCAGGAGCCGGCGCCTTGCGGATAGCACCAGGCGACGGTCTTGCCGTCCTGCACGACGTCCTTGCGTTCGTAATCCTGGCCCCAGAACGCCGGCAGCACGAGCGGTCGGTTGTTCGGTTCCGTGACCAGGAGGCTCAGCTCCACCTCGCACGGGTCGAACGGATTGGAGTACTCGCGGCCGACCTTGATGAGCATCTCGACCTTCTCATATCTGCCCACTTGACCGGGCAGATCGCCGACAGAGATCACCATCGGGCCGTTGTCTTCAGCGCCGGCGGCCCCGACGCCGCAGGCGGAGAGAATGACGCACAACATGAATGCCGAACATCGCATCAGCAACTCCCCCTTTGAAAGAGTTCAGTGTCTCCACGATTCGAGGTCCTCGCTGCGTTCATCGAGGAGCCACCGCTCGATCCTATCCGCGATTTCGTTGGCCGACAAGCCGGTTTCCCGGGTTCTCTGACCTTGGTGTCCGTGGGTTTCTGGGCATTGAGAGTTATGCGGACTTGACTCTGTCATCCCTGCGGAAGCAGGGATCGAGGAATCCCCGGGATGGGCCTGATCCCTGGACAATGGATTCCCGCCCGATCAGGTCGAGGCAGGCTTCTTGACGGGACTGACAGTCCGGGGACCGGCCCTATATCGCAGACAGGCTACTCCGTGAGACCGCCGGTTCATGGGTGCATGGCCGTTTCTGTGACGGGGCCGGCGAAAAGGAAGGGACGGACAGATCCGGAATCCGCCGGCCCACCGCTGCGCGATGCACCGGCGGGCATTTTTCGCATTGGGCCAGCAGCATGGGAACGATGCTGCGCATCGCCTTGCGCACCGATTGAGGTCCCCGGCTTCTTCCGACTTCATGCTATTGGCGTAAAGCGCAAAATGTCCTTCGCACGACCGCTTCGGGCGTGCTCTCTTTGCCGCCGCTGAGATTGTGACACCGTTGTGTGTCCAGACGCCTGCGGAGGGGTGGCTGACGGACGCGATAGGTCTGGGGGGCCACG
>JBDKUU010000288.1:0-12641 GCA_039679525.1 Phycisphaerales bacterium
GATGCGGATGCAGGGCAACGAGATCATCACGGCCCGTTCGTCGACCCGGCCGCGACGATCGCCGCCATGCGGGCGGCGGCGTTCCGTAGGTGGGTTCGGGGTCCCCATCGCATCATTCCGCGTTGGGGTCGCCTTCTCAACCCACGCGTCCTCTCTTTGCCTGCGATTCTTGTCTGGACGAAATAGGCGTTTTCCCGATATCGCAACTCGACAGTCTCTCGCCTAATGATGCTGGTCGATCCTTCTGTCCCCCGCAGTCCAAACGGAGACAGGACGAGGATCGCCCATTCGGTCGGGAAAGAATCCCGTGCCTTCACGGGCGAAACGATCGCTCAGAACTCGTTCGGAGGTGCAACCATGGCGAGATGCGTCGTGTCGAGATCGATCTGCTTCGCATGTCTGGCGGCTGCCCTCTTCACTGTCTCGGCAAAGACGCCGCGTGTCGATGCAGCCCCGATGACTCGTCCGGCGGTGCTTCAGGAGGACCCGCAAGCCATTGTGCCGGAACCGCCGAAATGGAGCCAGGATGAGATCATCGTCCAGTTCAAGGAAGGAATCGACGCCAACAGCGGCGGCGATCTGATCGCGCAGCACCAGTGCGCTCGCGTGCAGACGTGCGAAGCCGGCAAGTGCCATCTGCTGAAAGTGCCCGATTCGCGAACGCCCGAGGACATGGTGACCGACTTCCTTGAGCATTCCGAGGTCGAGTACGCGGAGTTGAACTATCAAGTCCGGCTGTTCTTCACGCCGGACGATCCCTACTTCGCCTATCAATGGAATCTCTACAACGCGGCAAACCACGGGATCAACATGGAGGCGGCGTGGGGCGTCGAGACCGGCGATCCGAAGGTCATCGTGGCGGTGATCGACACGGGGGTCGCCTATGAAAACTACGGCGTCTACAAACAGGCCCCGGATCTGGCGAAGACCCGTTTCGTGGCGGGCTATGATTTCGTCAGCAACGACAGCCACCCCAACGACGACAACGGACATGGAACCCACGTGACGGGCACCATCGCAGAGAGCACGAACAACGCCCTGGGCGTGGCGGGCATCGCATTCGACTGTTCGATCATGCCGCTCAAGGCGATGGATTCGACCGGTCAGGGGGACTACTTCGCCATCTCGCAAGCGATCTACTTTGCCGTCAAGAACGGCGCCAAGGTGATCAGCCTGAGCCTGGGCGCCCCCGGCGCCTCCACGACGCTGCGGAACGCCGTGGCCAACGCCTATCAGAACGGGGTAACGGTCGTCTGTGCGGCCGGCAACGAGTACCAGAACGGCAACGCCCCGAACTATCCCGCCGCGTACGACCAGTACTGTATCGCGGTGGGCGCCACTCGCTACGATCAGCAGCGGGCGTATTATTCGAACACCGGTTCCTATCTCGATGTCGTCGCGCCGGGCGGAGACATGCGCGTCGATCAGAACCTGGACGGATACCCGGACGGGATCGTTCAGCAGACGTTCGCCGTGAGCCCGACTGACTTTGCGTACTACTTCTTCGAAGGGACTTCGATGGCTACGCCGCACGTCAGCGGATTGGCGGCGCTACTGATTTCCCACGGCGTAACGAAGCCCGACGACGTGCGCAAGGCCATTCAGCAAACGGCGGTGGACCTCGGCCCCGCCGGCTGGGATGCGCAGTACGGCTGGGGCCTCATCGACGCCGCGACCTCGCTGCAATACTTCAGCGCGGGCGGCAAGTAGCCGTTCAAAGCTGCTGATTCAGCACGGCGTCCCAGTTCTCGAACGCCGCCTCGTACGCCTTCTTCAATTGCTTGTTGGGCGCGACGGTGCGGACGGGCTCCAGGCCCACGAAGGCGTCGTCGACGCTCCGGTAGAGCCCCGTGCCCACGCCGGCCCCGCGGGCGGCCCCCTGCGAGCCGTCCGTGTTGTACAGCTCGACGGTCGCCCCGGTGATCGTCGCGAAGGCTTCCGCGAACAGCGGGCTCAGGAACATGTTGGCGTTGCCTGCCTTGACGGTCTTGAGCCTGGCCCCCATCTCGGTCATGATCTTCAGGCCGTTCTGGAGAGCGAAGACGATGCCTTCCTGTGCGGCCCGGAGAAAGTGGGGCTTTTTGTGGATGTTGAAGTTCCAGCCGTGGACCGAGGCGCAGATGTCGCGGTTCTCGAGCGTCCGCTCGGCGCCGTTGCCGTAGGGCAGGATCGTTAGCCCATCGGAGCCGACGGGGGCCTGCGCCGCCAGGTCGTTCATCTGCGGATAGTCCATCCCTTCGCCGGCGACGTTGTGCTTGAGCCAGCTATTGAGGATGCCGGTGCCGTTGACGCACAGCAGCACGCCGTAGCGGGGCTTCTTCTCCGAGTGGTTCACGTGCACGAAGACGTTCACGCGGCTCTTCGGGTCGTAGTTCTTCTTGTCCGTCACGCCGTAGACGACGCCGGAGGTGCCCGCGGTGACCGCGATCTCGCCCGGCTGGAGCACGCTCAGCGACAGGGCGTTGTTCGGCTGGTCGCCCGCGCGATAGCCGATCTTCGTGGCGGCCTTGAGGCCCAGCTCCTGCGCCGCCTCGGCCGTCAGCTCGCCCTGGACGGAGAACGTCGGCACGGTCTCGGGGATCAGGTCCGGCGAGATGCCGTAGTTGGCCAGGACGAACTCGGCCAACGCGTCCTTCTCATAGTCCCATAGAATCCCTTCGGACAGGCCCGACGGGGTCGTTTTGACCTCGCCGGTCATCTTCATCGCGATGTAGTCGCCGGGCAGCATGATCTTGTCGATCTTGGCGTAGAGCTTGGGCTCGTTGTCCTTGACCCACTTGAGCTTCGAGGCGGTGAAGTTGCCGGGCAGGTTGAGGAGCTTCTTGAGGCACTTCTTCGGGCCGATCGTCTTGGCGGCTTGCTGGCCGATCTGCACGGCCCGGCTGTCGCACCAGATGATGGACGGCCGCAGCACCCGCTGGTACTTGTCGACCGCGACCAGGCCGTGCATCTGATACGAGATGCCGATGGCCTTGACGTCCCACGGATCGAACTGGGTCCGCTCGCGGATCTTGGCGGTGGCGAGTTTGACGTGCTCCCACCAGGTCTCTGGGTTCTGCTCGGCCCAGCCGGGCTTCTTGGCGATGATCTCCAGCTCGCGGTTCGGCGAGGTCGCGGACCCGAACACTTTGCCCGTCCCGGCCTCCATCAGCGTGGCCTTGACGGAAGAACTCCCGACGTCGTACCCCAGCAGCAATGCCATATATGCACCCCTTCACAGACTCGATCCGGTTGTTGTCTTTGTCACGGCGGCCAGGAGAAGGCGTCGTCTGTCCTATTCGTCCTATGAGTCTTATAGGTCCCATAGGACTCATGGGACAGATGGGACGAATAGGACTGTCCTGTGATCTTCTCCTTGCCCTTTGTGGCTGCATTCTATCCGATGGGGCGGATGCGCCAAGTAGGGGCAACCCCCCGTGGTTGCCCTCGACGAAGTTTTTTTCCACCTCGCGACCGTCATCGAGACGCGCGCAAAAAGAAAGGGGCAACCTGCTGCGGTTGCCCCTTTGTGGTGATGAACGAATTGTCGGATCGTCGCGAGAGCTGTAGGGTGGGTTCTCAACCCACGCGTCACCGGTCCCCGGCGCGCCAAGCTCGGGCTGGCGCGGGGCCTGCCCCTACTTCTGCTCGACGATCTTCACCAGGCCCAGGTCGATGTACTGGCCGCCGCCGGTTTGGCGGCAGTGGACCGCGATCACGTTCTTGCCGGGCTTGAGCGCCGCCAGGCCAGCAGGCGTCAGCGTCATCGGCTCGTACTCGACCGTGTATCCGTTGGCGGTCACGGCCTGGACGCCGTTGATGTAGATCTCGACGTCCTCGTCGTGGTGGACGCTCAACCCGATGTTGTCCCACTTGCCCTCGGGCAGCGTGAACTCGCGGCGAAGCCAGATGTCCCGCGTGTCCCAGACGGTGTTGACGGCCGCGCCCGGCGTGTCGCGGGTGCCGAACCCGCTCTTGCCCTCGCGCCACATGGTCGCATCGAACTCGGGTTTGAACCAGTCCTGGCCGGGCCTTCGCATCGTGTACCGCCACACCGCGGGCTCATCCTGGGCCGTGGGCACGACCGTCGTGACGATCGGCGGCTTGGGCATCGCGGCCCAGCCCTTGGCCTTGGTCTTGTCCCGGCCGGCGTACTTCTGCCAGATGTCCTTGTGGTAGAGCATGGGGATAAACACGCCGCCGACGACCGGGCGGGCGGTGAAGCCCTGCTTGCGGGCGCTGTCCGTGTAGTACCAGTCGGTCATCGGGGACCGGTCCGGCGTCTCATTGAGGAACCGGTACGCCGGCGTCACGATCGCCTCGAAGTCCTTGCGGTCCTGCGTCAGCGTCGCAGTCCAGACGAGCCAGTCGAGCTTGGTGTACAGCGAGCGGTTGTCCAGCGGCAGGCCGAACTTGTTCTGGATCTTCTTATAGTAGGCCATCTCCTTCTGGGCCACTTCCGGCGGGAAGAGGTTCAGTCCGAGGATGCGGTCCCAGACCAGGTTGTACTTCTGGCTCCAGGTGTCGGGCTTGTCGAAGGCCAGGCGGAAGTGATCGCCGGCGTCGGCCTCCTTCACCCAGCGGGCGGCAAACTCCTTGGCGATCTTGGAGTACTCGGCGGCCTTGGCCTTGTCGCCCCGCATTTCGCAGAGCTTGCCGAAGGCGCCCAGGCCGCAGATGGCCTTGGCCGAGAGGTTCACGTTGTGCGCCAGGTGTCCGGCGAAATCGTCCGTGCAGAGCTGGTTCTCGGGATCGAAGCCCTTGGCCTTGAGGTAGTCGGCCCATTTCTCGAGCTGCGGCCAGTACTGGCCCGCGAAGCCCGCGTCGCCTTCCATCTGCGCCACCGCGGCGATGAGCAGCAGCAGGTTGCCGGTCTCCTCGACGGGCATCTGATTCTCTTCGGTCCGTTCGCCGCCGCCGTAGACCTGGCCGTTCGCGTGCGGGTACTGGCCCAGATCGTGCGGGGCGAAGGGGAACTTCCAACGTTCACTCGTGGCATAGTTCATGAACGGCGCGAGGAACGACTTGGCGACCGACGGCCCGAACAGCAGGAACTGCGGGGCCATCGGGTAGAACACGTCGGAGGTGCCGATGCAGCCGTTGGAGTGGTTCTCTTTGCAGAACTGCATGGGCTGTCCGTTGCCGTCGGCGACGAACTTGCCGGCCGCGAAGCACTGGCGATAGGCCAGCGCGGCCAGCCTGGCGTACTGCTCGCCGCCCACCTTCGTCAGGTCAGCCATCAGCTTCTCGTCGAAGGCGGCGCAGCTCTTTTTCAGCGATTTGTAGTCCTTCGCGGAGGCCTTGAGCAGATCGGCGGCCTCCCAGCCGTTGCGGCGCCAATACGGCCGGAGGTTCTTTTTCATGTACTGGATGGAGTAGAGATCGTCGTAGGCGACCATCAGCCAGCAGGAGACAGGCTTCTTGGAGACGGTCTGGGGCTTCAGCGTGACAGCGGCGCAAACCGCCTCGGCAGCGGCCGGGGATTCGGGCGACGTGACGGCCGATTGCAGGCCGTTGTCCGCGAATCCGTTCTGAACGACGCCTCGGCCGGCGAACGCGCGGGTTGCGACGCCGTCCTTCGGGGCGGCTATATAAAGGTAGCCCCAATCGATCCGGATGTCGTCACCTTTCTTGGCCAGGACCGGCTGGTCCTTCGAGCCCACCTTGCTGACGGCCAGGTCGCCCGCCTCTTCGGCGGCCCACACCACCTGCTGATTGGCGGTGTTGACGGTCAGTTCGGCGGCGGTGTCGAAGTAGACCTGGACCTCATGCTTCTTGTCGTCCGTGGCACGGAAGTCGTACGTGAGGTACGTCACCGGCCGGGACAGGATGGCGATGTCCTCCGGCAGGGCGGGGGTCATGAAAGTCAGCGTCAGCGCGATGCCGGCCCCTTCGAAGGTGTAGATCGTCCGCGTGGGCAGAACGGTCAGGCCGGTCTGCTTCATCGCGGGGGCCTTGCCCGGCGTGACGCCCATGACGCGGTAGGGCTTGCCGTCGATGCGGACCATGCTGGTGATGCGATGGGGCTTGCCGGTCCAGTGGGTGGTGTCCTCGTCCGTCAGATTGTCCGCGGGCGACCAGATGCTGAAATAGGGGTCGCACGCAACCAGCGGCGTGGCGGGCGGGATCAGCTTGTCGCCCTGCGACTGCCGCGGCTGGGGCGGCGTATAGAGCGTCTTGTTCACGGCGGCGATCCGTTCGGGGTCCATCTTGATGATCTCGCGGTCGTAGGTCATCAGGCCGTTGACCTCGACCTCGACGTCGGTCGTCTGCGTGTAGACCGCGGCGGACAGGCCCGGCCGGCCGGTCAGCGGGCGAAGCTTCTTGATCAACGTGACGTAGGCGTCGGTCAGCTCGTCGCGGGTTGTGTAGCTGCGATAGCCCCAGTTCTTCTCGGCCTGCCAGGTGTGGCCGGGCAGGGGAAGGCCCAGGCCGCCGAACTCGCCGAGCACGCCGGCGCGATTCGGCTCCAGGCGGGGCGCCCTCGGGCCGGGGTAATCGTGGATGTCCATCACGTCGCCGACGCCGCGATCGGTCCAGCCGCTGGCGTTGTCGACGAGCCGCGTCGGGTCGAGTTTCTTGACCATGTCCACCACTCGCGGCGTGTCGAACTGGCCCCAGCCTTCGTTGAACGGCACCCACATCACGATGCAGGGGTGGTTGCGGAAGCTGTCGATGATGCGGGTCAGCTCCAGGTCGTACTGCTTGGCCGATTCCTCGGCCCGCTTGACGTCGGCGTCGTTGCCGCCGATGAAGGCGTCGCCGCTGGGCATGTCCTGCCAGACCAAGAGGCCCAGCTTGTCGCACCAGTAATACCAGCGGTCGGGCTCGACCTTGACGTGCTTGCGGGCCAGGTTCATGCCGAGCCGCTTGGTGACTTCGATGTCGTACTTGAGGGCCTCGTCTGTCGGCGCGGTGTAGAGCCCGTCCGGCCACCAGCCCTGATCGAGCGGGCCGTACTGGAAGAGGGGCTTGTTGTTCAGGAACAGCCGATTGACGCCGGCCTCGTCCTTCTGCAGGGCGATCTTCCGCATGGCGAAGTAGGACGCGACCTGGTCGACGTAGTCGTGACTCACGACCAGGCGGCTACCGGTGTTCTTCTCCGAGCTCTTCTTACCGAGGCAGACCATCAAATCGTACAGATGCGGATTGTCGGGCGTCCAGAGCTTGGGATCCTTCAGGAGGATCTCCAATTCCTGGCCGATTCGTCCGAACGCCATCCCGGTCGGCTTTTCGTTGCCGCTGGTTCTCTGAGCCGGATTGCCGTCCAGCGAGGCGTCGATGCTATACTGATTTGCGTCGGAAATGTCGCCGCCGACTTCGACCTTGAGCCTGAGAGTCGCCTTATCGATGTCCGGCGTCATTTGGATGGCCTTGATGTAGACCGAGCCGACGGGCTCCAGCCACACGGTCTGCCAGATGCCGGTGACGGCGGTGTACCAGATGCCGTTGGGCTGGCGGACCTGTTTGCCGCGAGGTTGCGTGCCGGCGTCGGTCGGGTCCCAGACGGATAGGACGATCTCCTGCGGACCCTCGGCCTTCAGGGCGTCGGTGACGTCGAACGTGAAGGGATCGTATCCGCCCTTGTGGTTGCCGAGTTCCTTGCCGTTGACCCAGACTGTCGCGTCCCAATCGACGGCCCCGAAATGCAGCAGGACTCGCCGGCCTTCGGTGGCCCAGCCGTGCTCCTTCGGAATCTCGAACGTCCGGCGATACCACAGCCGATTATCCGGACCGACCGGCTTCATCACGCCGGAGAGGGCCGACTCGACAGGGTAGGGGACCAGGATCTGGCCGTCGAAGCTCTCGGGCTGGGTAGCGTCCTTGGCCTTGATGGCGTAATCCCAGAGGCCGTTGAGATTGAGCCAGTCCTTGCGGACCATCTGGGGCCGGGGTTACTCCGGCAGCGCGTTCTGGGGCGACACATCTTTGGCCCACCGGGTCATCAGGGGCCCGGCCGCGGGCTTCCACTGGCCTAGCGCCAGGGACGACATCAGCACGACGGCGACCGAGGCGGTGCGAAAAATGCTTCCTTTCATGTGACGTTCACGCATGGTACGACCTCCCAGGACAAAGTACCTCCGACTTGCGGAAACAGTCCGCCCGCAATGGGGCGAATCGGCCCCCAGGGTACCCGCCCCGCGTTCCGTTTTCAACCCCAAACAAGAGAGCGAGAGGAGAGGGGTGCGCACGACCACAGTTGCATGCGCATCGTGGGCCAGTCGCGTTCGCGGCGTGCGTCTACCGCTTTCGCCGCCGCTGGTGAAAGAACGGACGCCCATGCCCCGAAACAGGGACCGTCCGCCGGCGACGAGAGGCGGTTGGCGGAAAAGTAGAATGTCCCCTTTACCATCTCCTTTGTGCATCTGATGCCGGCAGAGCCCGGTTCTGCGGTCTGAACGATCCCGCTGTCTCGGCGAAGTCTCCCTCTTGTCTATCATGCCTCTGGCTCAAAGCGCAAAATCTCGGGGGGCCGGGGGCAGCGCCCCCGCTCTTGGACGCTTTCAACGCCGCGGACCTGGACAAGTCGAAGATGTGTAGAACAACAGGGACGCTGCCCCTGACACCTCGGCATCTTGCGCTTGGGGCCTACCGGGGACGCACCCTGTTTTCCGAAGTGCCTCTGGCGTCAATGTCATCGTGTCTTGGCGACTTGAGGAAGGGCCTGATCAGACCCGCTCCTGTCACATTTGTATGCGATGGTCTCGAATAAGAGGGCAACCGGGTGCGCCGCGCCCTTTGTGCTGGTGGCTCCAATGCGATGAACTCCCGCCGCGCGGCGGCGATTCCGATCCAGGCGGCGGATTCCGGATTGGTCCGTTCCTTCCTCTGCTCCGCAATGGCGTGCGGCAAGCCCCCCCGCAGGAACGGTCGTGCGCCTGGGCGTATCGGAGGGGGGGCCCTTGGCGTGCGCGTCGGTTCGACGGACGATGGCTCCGGTTCGTAGTGACGCCGTAAGGCGTTGTCTTCGCTCTCGCTGCATGGCGAATCGAAGATATGCCCTCACGGGCACACGACGAACGGGGAGACGCTTCGCTTGCCCCCTCGTCTTTTGCCTTCTCTACGCCGTCGGCGTCTGGGCCGGCGGACGGATCACGGAGGACGCCGCCTTGATGACGCCCGCGATGTCCGCCAGGTCCGACGGGATGATCATCGTGTTGTTCGTCTTGGCCAGCTTGCCGAACTCCGCGAGGTATTGTTCTGCGATTCGCAGATTCACCGCTTCGGCGCCGCCCTTGTCATTGATGGCGAATGCGATCTTGCGAATGCCCTCGGCGGTCGCCTCCGCCACCTGCAGAATCTCCACCGCGCGGCCTTCGGCCTCGTTGATTCGTTTCTGCTTCTCGCCCTCGGAGCGGGCGATGGCTTCGCGTTTTTCGCCTTCGGCGCGATTGATCTTGGCCTGCCGGTCGCCCTCGGAGACCGCGATCTCCGCGCGTTTCTCACGCTCGGCCCGCATCTGCTTTTCCATCGCGTCCTTGATGCTCTGCGGCGGCATGATGTTCTTCACTTCGTACCGCGTGACCTTGATTCCCCAAGGCTCGGACGCGCGGTCGACCGCCGCGACGATCACGGTGTTGATCGTGTCGCGTTCCTCGAATGTTCGGTCGAGGTCCAGCTTGCCGATGACGCTTCGCATCGTCGTCTGGGCGAGCTGGATCGAGGCGAAGCGGTAGTTGTCGATGCCGTAGGACGCCAGCTTGGGATCGACGACCTGCATATAGAGGATGCCGTCCACCTCCACTGCGATATTGTCTTTCGTGATGCACTGCTGCGGCGGCACGTCGATCGCCTGCTCTTTGAGCGTGTGGCGATACGAGACCTTGTCGACGAAGGGCACCAGGACGTGGAAGCCCGCGTCCAGCGTGCTGGCGTACTTGCCGAGCCGCTCGACGATGAACGCCTGCTTCTGCGGCACGATGCGGATCATCTTGACGAAGACGATGAACGCGAAGACGAGCAGGGCGACCAGGATGATGGTCAATGGACTGATCGGCGATTCGGTTGGCATAAAACCCTCTGCATTTTCCATTTACGATTTACTATTTACGATTTGCGAACTGCTGACGCGACGCCGGTTCAGGCAGGTGTGACTGTGAGCGTCAGGTTGTCTTTGGCGACGATCTCGACCGTGGCGCCTTCGACGATCTCTCTGTCGGCTGTCGCAGGCCATGTGGTTCCGTGAAACTCGACTCGGCCGGGCAGCTTGGGCGAGATCCGCTGGATCACCATCGCCCGCTGGCCGATGAATTCGCCCAGGTCGATGCTGCCGTCGCTGCGGGAGCTGACGTAGCCGGTGAAGAGGCTCTTGAGCCAGCTTCTGGCCAGGACCAGCGACAGAACCGAGGTCATGATGAACAGAGCCAACTGCTGATTCACCGTCAGCGGCGTACACAGGCGAACCGCCGCGACCACCCACGCGCCGAACGCGAAAAACGCGACGACCAGTCCCGGCACGACCATCTCGACGAACAGCAGCACCAGGCCGATGAAGAACCAGATCAGTTCGGGCCGAAGCCATTCTTTCCAAGTTTCCATCGCATATCCTCTCAATCACACGCCCGTGCGAAGGGCTATCCGTGTTGGGAATTCCTATTGTGCATGGGCACAGACCCAGGCGGCGATTGTCTCCAACGCCGACGGAGCCATCGTTTCTTCGATCCGGGCGTACTCGTCCGCGCCGCCGGTCCTGGCCGTCTGGAACAGGTGGTTCAGGCCGGGCAGCTCCTGGACTGCGAAGTCGGGATTGCCGCCGTCCCGCAGGGCCTGCTCGATGGCCGGCAGATTCGTCCTGGCCGACACCTGGAGATCCAGCGAGCCGTTGACCGCCAGGACCGGGCAGCGGACCTTTCGCAGCGTCTCCCGCGGGTCGTACGTGACGAAGAACCGGTACCAGGGAGATGTTACCTGCTGAACCTGGGCGTCCACCTGCTGTTTGCTGAGCGACGGACTGTACTCCGCGATGATCGCGCGGAGCCGGGCGTCCGCTACGTTGGGGTCCGCTTCATTCTTGACGACATCGAGGACGCGTCTTTGTTCCTGGACGGCCACGTCGATCACACGCTGGCTGGCGCCTGCGGCTTTGAGCAGGTCCACAAGCTGCTCCATGAGAATCTGCTCGCCGGTTACGCCGGGACCGGCCATCAGGACGATGAACGCCACGTCGTTCGAGTCGACGGCCGCCATGGGGGCGACGATCCCTCCCTCGCTGTGCCCGATCAGGCCGATCCGGTTCGGGTCGATCTCGTTGCGAGTCCTGAGGTACTGGGCTCCCGCGAGAACATCTCTCGCGAAATCCGTGCTCGTCGCCTGAGACGTGCTGCCCGTCGAGCCGCCTACGCCGCGGTCGTCCACGCGGAGAACCGCGATGCCCCGGCGGGTCAGCCAATCCGCCAGGATCAGAAATGGCCGATGCCAGTAGACGGTCTCGTCCCGGTCCTCCGGGCCGGACCCGCTGATCAGGATCACGGCCGGGAACGGCTTGCCGGTCGGCGGCAGAGTCAGCGTCCCGGCCAGCGTGACGCCATCGGCCGCGTTGGCGTACGTCACTTCCTCATCGAGGTAGGGGTAGGGCCGCTTCGGTTCCTGGGGCCGTCCCCGCTTGACAGTCAAATCCCACGATCCGCCGCCCTGCGTCCAGCGCCCGACGATCTCGGCGCCGTCGGCGTTCATCGTCCCTTCGTAGCGGGCTCTGATGGCGGCGACTTCGATCGTGATGCGGTCGTCCGCCTGACTGACCCGGCTGAAAGGAGTGGGAGTCGGGCCCTGATCGAGGCTGCCGAACGTGCCGGTCAGTGAGCCGTCGGGCCCGGCGTCGATGCCGAACGCTACGCGCAGCGAGACGGTCGGGGATGCTCTCAGCGTTCCGAACCACGAACCTTCGAACGAGCGGCTCTGCCCGCCGCCAGACGCTGCCTGCGATGCCGGCGCCGACAGAATCACGCAGAGGACTGAGGCGACCCGAATGCTTGTCCGCACGGTCTTCATCGATGTCCCTCCGCAAAAGGCACAAATTCTATTCGACCACGACGGCGGTGCCGTAGACAAGAATCTCGGCAGCGTGCGTCGCCACCTCCGACGTGGAGAATCGGATTCCGACGATGGCGTTGGCGCCGAGCTTCTGGCCTTCCTCGACCATTCGGTCCAGCGCCTGCTCGCGCGACTCGCCCAGCAACTTGGTGTATTCCGAGATCTCGCCTCCGACCAGGTTGCGGAAGGCCGCCAGGATGTCCTTGCCGATGTGCCGGGCGCGGATGGTGTTCCCGCGGACGAGGCCCAGGTGTTTGACAATCGTTTTGCCTTGGATGGTCTCAGTCGTTGACAGCAGCATGGCCTATCTCCTGACGTCTCTGTAGCGATCCCGGCTCCAGAAGTACACCCGCTCCCGGAGTACGGAAACGAAAAGTATAACCACGCCGCCCAGCAAAGCCAACAGCCCGACCTTCAACAATGTCCCCAGGGTCGGGTCCACGATGAGCTTTTCGATCAGTTGAAAACCGCCGTAGAGCAATAGCGCGATCGCCGCTACGGAGAACAGGATCCATCCCACGCCGCGCTCGACCCGATTGTAGACATTCCCCCAGTACTGCTCCCAGACCCGATCCTCCGGCTCCGAGAAGGACACGCAAACCGTCATCTGTTTGAGCTAGCGCAATTCCGCC
>JBDKUU010000289.1:0-6780 GCA_039679525.1 Phycisphaerales bacterium
CGCCGCGGTTTGCTCAAGATGGTCGGCACCCGCTCGGCGCTGCTCAAGTACGTCCGGGACCGGGACCTCAAACGATATCAGACGGTCATCGCGCGCCTCGGACTGCGAAAGTAGTCCGGTACCTCCCCGTCGGCCCAGAGGCCGCACGGGTATTGTGTCCTGACGGCAGGGCTGTGGGCGGGAGAATCCCACATAATGCGGTTGCATGTAAGCCATTGAAGGAATGTGAGTTATGGCAGGTGTTTATTCTGTTTCGAGGGAAATCGGCGGCCGGACGCTGACGATCGAGACCGGCCGGATCGGCCGGCAGGCGCACGGCGCCGTGATGGTTACTTACGGGGAGACCGTTGTTTTGGTCGCGGCCGTGGTGGCTCCGCCGAGAGGCGAAGACGTCGATTTCTTCCCTCTGAGCGTCGACTATCGGGAGAGGATCAGCGCCGCGGGCAAGTTCCCCGGCGGTTTCATCAAGCGAGAGGGTCGGCCCAGCACGAAGGAAATTCTCACCGCCCGGAACATCGATCGGCCGATTCGGCCGCTGTTCCCGGACGGGTATTTCAACGAAGTCCAGATCATGGCCACGGTGCTCAGCGCCGACCGTGAGAACGACCCGGATGTCCCGGCGATGATCGGCGCCAGCGCGGCGCTGTGCATCAGCAAGATCCCGTTCCAGGGACCGCTGGGGGCATGCCGGATCGGCCGGGTGGACGGGGAGTTCCTCGTCAACCCGCTGTGCTCGCAGCTTGAGAACAGCGATTTGAACATGCTGATCGGCGGCCGCAAGGAAGCGATCAACATGATCGAAGTCGGCGCCAAGGAGCTGCCGGAAGACGTGATCGCGGCCGGCGTTCTGAAGGCGCACGAGGTGATTCAAGAAGTCATCGCGATGATCGAGGAGCTCCAGGCGAAGGTCAATCCGGAAAAAGAGCTGACCCTCATCGAGCTCGATCGTCCGCTCTACAACAAGATCAAGGCGGCCATCTACGACAAGCTGGTGGCGACCAAGACCATCAGCGGCAAACAGGAACGCAACAACGCGGTCAACGCGTTGTTCGAAGAGGTTCGCACGAAGTACAAAGAGGAGTGCGAGGCCCAGGGCATCGAGAAGCCCGATATGATCATGGTCAGCCGCGTGCTGATGACCATCGAGGAAGAGGTGGTCCGCAAGATGATCCTGGAAGGCAAGCGGCCGGACGGCAGGGGCGACGCGGACATCCGCCCGATCTCCTGCGAGGTCGGCGTGCTCCCCAGGACGCACGGCTCGGCCCTGTTCACCCGCGGGGAGACGCAGGCGCTGGTCAGCGTCACGCTGGGCACCATTCGCGACGCCCAGATCATCGACGGGCTGCTCGACGAATACGCCCAGAGCTTCACGTTCCATTACAATTTCCCGCCGTACTCGGTCGGCGAGGTCAAGCCGGCTCGCGGCCCGGGCCGCAGGGAGATCGGGCACGGCGCGCTGGCCGAGCGGGCCCTCGAGAACGTTCGCCCGGCGGAAGAGGATTTCGCTTACACGATCCGCGTGGTCTCGGACATCACCGAATCCAACGGCTCCAGCTCGATGGCCTCCACCTGCGGCGGCTCGCTGGCCCTGATGGACGCGGGCGTTCCGATTCTGGGCGCCGTCGCGGGCATCTCGGTCGGCCTGATCACCGGTGAAGGCGGGCGGTACAAGCTGCTGACCGACATCATCGGCGAAGAAGACCATTTCGGCGACATGGATTTCAAGATCACCGGCACCACCAAGGGCATCACCGCGATCCAGCTCGACATCAAGGCCATGGGCCTTCCGCACAACATCATGGTCGAAGCCCTGGAGCGGGCCCGCGGCGCGAGAGCGCAGATCCTGGACACGATGAACCGCGTCATCAGCCAGCCGCGCGGAGAACTGAGCAAGTACGCGCCGAAGCTCATCACGATGGAGATCGATCCGGAGTTCATCGGCAAGATCATCGGGCCCGCGGGTAAGATGATCAAGAGCCTTCAGGAACAGACGGACACCACCATCGAGATCGAGGAAGACGGCACGATCTTCATCAGTTGCGTCGATGGCGACGGACATCTTCGGGCCAAGGAGATGATCGAGGCGATGACCACGCCGCCCGAAGTGGGCCGGCTCTACAAAGAGGCCAAGGTCGTCTCGGTCAAGGATTTCGGCGCCTTCGTCGAGATCATCCCCGGCGTCGAAGGGCTCTGCCACGTCAGCGAGCTCAGCGAAGGATACATCAAGCACGTCGAGGAAGTATGCAAGGTCGGGGACATCATCCCGGTCAAGCTGATCCTGATCGACGATCAGGGGCGCCTGAAGCTCTCGCGCAAGGCCGCTCTGCAGGAATTGGGCATCAAAGAAGAGATCAAGCCCAGACCCGCCGGAGAAGAACACGATCGCGGCAGGGACAGGGACAATCGCGGTCGAGGCGACCGTGATCGACGTCCTCGGTCGTCGGGAAGAGACAGACGTCCGGAACACCGGGATTGACGGGAGAACCGTAGACCCGCGACAACATAGATAAGCGACATAAGAAGCCGAAACTCAGAAGGTCACGGCCCGGCAGAATCGGGTGAACCTTCTGAGTTTCGGCTCTGTGTTTTCCTGGACTGGGACGATTGAGTGTGGCGACAGGCTTGAAACGATTTCTGCGAAGGGCTCGGACGCGGCTGCGTCTGGCGTGGGCGGCGGTTGTGTCGGCGATATGTCGAACGGCTCCCCGTCACAGGCGGATCGCGCCCCCGGCGGTGGATCGCGACGAGGAACTGACCCGGCTGACCGGCGAATTGGCCCACGAGATCAAGAACCCTTTGTCCACCATCAAAGTCAATCTCAAACTGGCCGAGGAGGCCCTGCAGGACGTCGATCTGAGCGACCCGGGCCGGGTGCTGTGGGATCAGGCTCGTCAGCGGCTGGCCGGCGCGTCCCGCAAGATCTCGATCATCCAGAAGGAGACCGACCGCCTCGAGCAGATCCTCGATGGCTTCCTGAAGTACGTTCGGCGGCCGGACCTGCAACTCGAAACTGTGGACCTCAACGAGCTGGTGGGCGACATGATCGATTTCTATTCGCCCCAGGCCTACAGCCATTCGTTGACCGTTCGGCAGAGTCTCGCCAAGACGCCCCTGACGTGTCGGGTGGACCCCGGGGCGGTCAAGCAGGTGCTCTTGAATCTCTTCATCAACGCGCAGCAGGCGATGGACACCGGCGGCGATCTGATGATTCGAACCGCCCGCCGAGGCGGGTGCGCGGTCGTCCAGGTCAACGACACCGGACGGGGCATCGCTCCGGAGCGACTGCCGAACCTGTTCCGCCCGTATCAGTCTTCCCGCTCCAGCGGCATGGGGCTCGGACTGGCCACCGCCAAGAAGATCATCGAGGCCCACGACGGTTCCGTCGCAGTCCACAGCGAGGTCGGAAAAGGCACCTCGTTCACCATTTCCCTGCCCTTGGCCGAGACGGACGATTCGGCGAACGAGACCGCTGCGTAGCTCCGCATTTCCCGAGAGCGTCGGCGACGCCATCTTGGAACGAATTTCGACGACGTCCGTGCGCGTTGACCGTCCAAAGACTCTCAGTATCGGAACATCGCCGCGTGCGGGTTTTTCGTCGGCATCTCCTCCTTGTTCAGGGCATAAGCCATGCCTCGATTCTGCAGAACGTTGATGGTCGCCAGGCACAGGAGGTCTCTATCGCCCTCCTCTGCCGGGCTGTGGACCGCGACCGCGGAGGTTTTCGGATCGAATCGGCCCCAGACCGGGACGTCCGTCCGCAGGTACAGAGCGCGGACCCGCCCGTGGACGGCCGCCGGGAGGATTTGCTCGATCCGGTCCGAGGTCTTGCCGGTGCCCAGCAGGTCGGCGAAGTGCTTGAGACTGTCCCGC
This sequence comes from Phycisphaerales bacterium, assembly GCA_039679525.1. GTDB lineage: Bacteria > Planctomycetota > Phycisphaerae > Sedimentisphaerales > Anaerobacaceae > PLanc-01. The sequence goes on from JBDKUU010000289.1 coordinate 3,871, forward strand.
TTGGCCTGGGCAAAGTTCGGCTCGGCGATTTTCCACGCGGCGTCATGGATCTGATCGTCGCTGTACCCGTCGGGGTTTCCCTCGATGCCCTCTTTCAGAAGATGGCGATAGGTTGTCTCCTGCCGGAAGAACGCCTGCTCGTATTCCACGGCGGCTACGATCAGCGGCGAAGTCTCGTCGGCAAGGTGCTTGTCGAGCTTGCGGGCGATCGCATGGATGTACTGCTGGACGTCGGCCTTGTACTGGGCCTTGTCGGCGATGGTGCCGGAGCTGTGCAACGTCATGACCGCGCCGGCGCCGCCGGTGCCGGTGGTCGGAGCGCTCGTATGGCCCTGCAGGTACTCCTCAGTCACCGTGTATTGCCGGAGGTCCTCGATGCTCTGGAGCATGTCGGGCACGGCGCGTTCCTGAATGCCCGTCCGGGTGGCTTCGAAGAAGCGGATTCGTTTCTGGCTCATCGCCAGGACGAAGAAACGCCCGTCCTCCGTGAACAGCGGAATGAGCTGTCGGACGGCGAAATGATCCGTGACGACCACGTCGTCGTGGAGCTTGAGCGGCACGCGATAGAACTGAAAGAAATTCGGCGCGACAAACATCGCCAGGCCGTCGGACTGGTGGAGCCAGAAATCCCGGCTGACGATCATATCGTCGAGCGGCTCCAGGAGTCCGGCGATGCGATCTTTCGGATAGCCTGCCTGGGCCAGCCTGTCCTTGGCGCCGCCGATGGCGTTGCGCAGGCGGATGGGATTTTCTTTCGTGTCTTTCCCCGCGCGATGCGTCGGCACGTACAGGGAAATGCAGGGCCACTGCCTCTGTTCAGCCAGGGCCCGGAGGTCGTTGACTCGGAATAGTTTCATCGTTGGTCTTCTCCAAGGTTCAGCTTCCGTCTTCCCCAATCGGAGGTTCGTCCTTGAGTCAGCCTAATGCCGGCCCGGCAGACCGGCAATGAGACTCTGGCTCAGTTGCCCGTAAGGGATATGCTTACGCCAAAACTTACCCGCCAACGCGGGAGAAACCTGAATGCAGAACGGCTTCGGCGGCGTTATGACCGAGGGAGAATCCGCGCCGGATGGAGCATTCGCTGAAGGAATCAGGGCATGGCGATCTTCGATCTTCTCAAAGAGGAACATGATCAGATCAGGGAACTGCTGGCGATCATGCAGACCGAGGGAAAGAAAGGCGAAGCCTTCGAGCAGGGGCGGACGAAGGTCGAGACGCATATGGATGGAGAAGAGGAGCACGTGTATCCGGAAGTACGGGCCGTCGGACTGAAGACGGAAACGCTCGAAGCCGTCGAGGAGCACCACGTGGCCAGAATGGTATTGGGGGAACTGGACGACATGAGCGACCGCGAGGAGACCTGGCCCTCCAAGCTCGGCGTGTTCGCGGAATTGGTGGAGCATCATATTCGCCAGGAAGAACGCAACGTCTTTCCTGAGGCGGCTAGGAGAATCAGCCGGGCGCGCCAGCAGGAGTTGGAGGACGAGTATCGCCGATTCACGTCCGCCTTGGTCCAGGCCGGGACGAGCCTGCCCAAGAGCGAATCGCCGTTTTATCAAGGGGTTTGAGCCGAGATTCGGAGAGCCGACAGGGGAGCGCCGATTGTGGAAAGACATCTGTGGTGGCAAAAGGGAATCATCTATCAGGTGTATCCGGCGTCCTTCATGGACTCCAACGGCGACGGGTTTGGCGACCTCGCGGGAATCACCGACCGGCTCGACTACCTTCACTGGCTGGGAGTCGACGCGCTGTGGATCTCGCCGATCTACCCCTCGCCCATGGTGGATCTCGGATACGACATCAGCGACTACAGGAACATCCACCCGGCGTTCGGGGCCATGCCGGACTTCGACCGCCTGCTGGGGGCCTGTCACAAACGCAAGATGAAGCTGATCCTCGATTTCGTCCCCAATCACACGTCGGATCGGCACCCGTGGTTTCAGGAATCCCGCTCGTCCCGCGACAATCCCCGGCGCGACTGGTACATCTGGAGGAGCCCGGACGCCGCCGGCCGTCCGCCGAACAACTGGCTCTCCAATTTCGGCGAGGGCGCCTGGGAATGGGACCCCGCCACGGGTCAGTACTACTACCATGCGTTCTATCGCGCGCAGCCGGACCTCAACTGGCGAAACCCCCAAGTGCAGGAGGCCATGCTCAGCGTCATGCGGTTCTGGCTCCGCAAGGGAGTCGACGGGTTCCGGGTCGACGTCATGTGGCACCTGATAAAAGACCGCTACTTTCGCGACAATCCGCCCAATCCCGACTACAGCTCGGACATGCTCCCGTCCAAGCAGTTCATCGAGACCTACTCGGCCGATCAGGCGGACGTGCTGGACATCGTGACCATGATGCGGGCCGTCATCGACGATTTCGATCAGCGTCTGCTCATCGGCGAGGTCTATCTCTCCGTGGACGAGCTGATCGACTACTACGGCCGCCAGCAGAGCCTCGGGGCTCACCTTCCCTACAACTTCCAGCTCATCGTCCTGCCGTGGAAGGCGGCGAACATCTACGTGGCGATCAATAAATATGAGGGCTCTCTACCCGAGTTCGCGTGGCCCAACTGGGTGCTGGGCAATCATGACAAGGATCGCATCGCCACGCGGATCGGACCTGAGCAGGCGCGGGTCGCGGCGTTGCTCCTGTTGACCTTGCGAGGCACGCCCACGATCTACTACGGCGAGGAGATCGGCATGCGGAATGTCGTCGTGCCTCCGGAGCGGGTTCGCGATCCGGTCGAGAAGATGTTCCCCGGCCAAGGGTACGGCCGGGACCCGCAACGGGCGCCCATGCAGTGGGATTCCAGCCCTCACGCGGGGTTCTCGTCCGTCGAGCCGTGGCTGCCCATGGCTGAGGACTGCCGCGCGGTCAACGTCGAGAGCCAGAGACGTGACGACAATTCCATGCTCA
>JBDKUU010000290.1:0-4290 GCA_039679525.1 Phycisphaerales bacterium
ATTCCTGGCTCAGGAGGCGTAGATCACCCAATTGATCAGGCTTGCCGCCCTGCCTATGATCAGGATGCCGCGAGAGATAACCTTTGTTCACGAAGGGAGTTACTGCCATGGGGAGACTGGGCCGAATCGCCGTCGTTGCCGTTGCCCTCACAATCGTCTTCGACGGAGGGGCCGCGGCCGAACAATCCGTGGCCCGCCGTTGGAATGAGGTGCTGCTCGACGCAATCCGCGTGGACACCGCTCGACCGACCATCCACGCCCGTAACTTCTTCCACGTCTCGCTGGCCATGTACGACGCCTGGGCGGCCTACGACCACGTCGCGGACACCTACCTACTGGGCAAGACCGTCGGCGGGTACGAATGCCCCTTCTTCGGCGTGCCCGTCCCGGCCGACGTGAAGACCGCACGCGAGGAGGCGATCAGCTACGCCGCATACCGCCTGCTGACACACCGCTTCAGCGATTCGCCCGCCGCGGCACAGACGCTCGCCGAGTTCCGCTCGCTGATGCTCGCCCTGGGCTACGATCCCTCGTTCACGTCCACCAACTACTTCACCGGCTCGCCCGCCGCCCTGGGCAACTACATCGGCCAGGCCCTGATCGATCTGGGCCTCCAGGACCACTCCAACGAGGCCACGAACTACGCCTATCTCTACTACAAGCCGCTGAACCCGCCCATGTTCCCCGCCGTGGCCGGCGACAGCACGATCATCAACCTCAATCGCTGGCAGCCCCTGTCGTTCATCGCCGCCGACGGCACGGTCACAACGCCCAAGTTCCTCTGCCCGGAGTGGTGCTGGGTATGCCCGTTCGCCCTGACGGAGCGGGACCGCACCGCCCATTGCCGCAACGGCCTGGAATTCTGGGTCTACCACGATCCCGGCCAGCCGCCATGCCTTTGCACACCCCCGACGAACGATCCGGCGGCCGAGGCCTTTCGCTGGAACTTTGTCCTGACGGCGATCTGGTCGTCGCAACTGGATCCATCCGACGGCGTCCTGTGGGACATCTCCCCGGGCTCCATGGGCAACATCCAACGTCTGCCGCAGACGATCGACGAACTGCCCCAGTTCTACGATCTCTTCAACGGCGGCGATCCCGGCCCCGGCCGGACCCTGAACCCCCGCACCGGCAAACCCTACGCCCCGCAGATCGTCCCCCGCGGCGATTACACCCGCGTCCTGGCGGAGTTCTGGGCCGATGGCCCCAACTCGGAGACCCCGCCGGGCCACTGGTTCACCATCCTCAACCACATCAGCGACAGCCCCGCGTTCGCGAGGCGTTTCCAGGGGACCGGCCCGGTCCTGGCCCCCCTGGAGTGGGATGTCAAGGCTTACCTGGCCCTCGGAGGAGCGGTCCACGACGCCGCCGTAGCTACTTGGAGCATCAAGGGTTGGTACGATTCCGGCCGCCCGATCACCGCCATCCGCGGCATGGCCGACCGCGGACAGGCTTCCGACCCCGCCCTGCCGAACTACGACCCCGCGGGCATGCCCCTGATCCCCGGGTACGTAGAACTAGTCGACCAGGGCGACCCGCTCGCGGGCCCTGTCGGCGCGAACGTCGGCAAGGTCAAACTCTGGGCCTGGCGCGGCCCCGATTCCATCACCAATCCCGAAACCGACCAAGCGGGGGTCGGCTGGATCCTCGCGGAGAACTGGTGGCCTTATCAGAAGCACAGCTTCGTCACGCCGGCCTTCGCGGGCTACGTCTCCGGCCATTCGACCTTCTCCCGGGCCGCGGCCGAGGTCCTGACGCTCCTGACGGGCGACGAGTACTTCCCCGGCGGCCTGGGCGAATTCCACGCCCCGCGGGACACCTACCTGGCCTTCGAGGATGGTCCCAGCGTCGACGTGACCCTGCAATGGGCGACCTATCGCGATGCGGCCGACCAGTCGGGCCTCTCGCGGATCTGGGGCGGCATCCACGTGCCCTTCGACGACATCCCCGGCCGGCTGGTTGGCGCCAAGGTCGGCGCCGACGCCTTCCTCTGCGCCGAACGCTACTTCCTCGGCCGGACCCGGGCCAGCCGCTGAGGCGAGGGACGTCGTGCTTGTCTCATGACAAGTTCCCCCTGTCCGTGTCACCTGGTCACGTGTCGCCTTCGGTTTTTGATAGTGAAAGCGAAGATGACAAGATGACAGCATGACAAGGACAGGCCCCTGCGTGTCACGTGTCATCTGTCGCAAGCCCCCGCTTCAGAGCAGGGACTGCCCCCGGTCAGGACGATGCGCAGCATCGGCTCCGTGCCACTGGCCCAAGGCGAAGAATGCCGGGGTTTCAGGGGCAGAACCCCTGGAAGTCTTGGCGGCGCTCCGCCATTCTGTTCCCGTGGGTACTGTTGGAACCGTGGAGGCGGGGCTCTACGTAGGACGAGCGTCCTCGCTCGTCTTGAGAAGGTCGGGCGTGGACGCCCAACCTACGAAGAAGCACGCGGCCGACGCCATGCATCTTCTGGAAATCCGTGTCAAAAACGGAGAACGAACGCCGGGCGGCCCGATCGGGTAGGCAGAGGCGATTGCTCGCCTCCGCCTCCCACACCACCGTACGTACGGGTCCGTATACGGCGGTTCAGGCCGAGCCCATGAGACGTCGATGCTCTCAACGCTTCGTCCCCGGCTGGATCCGTCGGTCCCGCGCACGCTTGACGTGCCATGCCTGGCACACCAAAAGAAAAGGCCCCGCCACGTGGGCGGGGCCTCCGGATGTTCACGCACGAGACGTCCTTAGACGGGGACGACATTCGTCGCGCACGGGCCCTTCTTGCCCTGCCCGACGCTGAACTCCACAGCCTGGTTCTCTTCCAACGAGGCGTGGCCCTGCGTCTTCACTTCCGAGTGATGGACGAACAGATCCTGCCCGCCGTCATCGGGAGTAATGAAGCCAAAACCCTTGCTCTCGTTGAACCATTTCACTTTGCCTCTTGCCACAACCATACTCCTGAGGCCGAAAAATCCCGGCCCGCAAACAGACTTTCCCTCTTGCGATTGAAAAAGGGGTATACTCCGAGGGAGGAAAGCGTACTCCTTACACAAGGCCCATATTCTACCGCCCCTTCGGACGGATGTCCACAAAAGAATCCAAACAAAATGAGAGGAATCTGTCGTGTGGATTCGCCGACGTCGATTTCAGCGGATGAGCGAGGGTTTGGAAGGTGGACCGTTCGTAGTGACGCCGCAAGGCGTTATCTTCTCTTCTCTCCTCTCCGCGAACACGCCAAGAACGGAGGATATGCCCTTACGGGCACACCGCAAACGAGCCGGACACAGCCCCGGATTAAGCGTTCCCCTCGTAAGCGAAACCCCGCCGGGAGATTACTACTCTCGGAGGCGATTGCTATGAAAGACGATGTGATCGATGCGTTGCTGGCCGTGGGGATCGGGTTCTTTCTGCTGATCCTGCTCACGTAATCCAGATCCGGGGCAACTCTCAAAGAAGTGGGCGGAGCCCCTACGTGAGAATCGATAGCTTGCGGCGGGAAGGGTCGTGAATTATCCTGTTGGCGGTATTGTCAGCCGTTTCAAAAGATGCCTGATTCATAAGGACCCAGTCCATGATACTGACTTCGATCATCCTGGCCACGGCGATCGCCGCCGCGACGGCGCAGGACGGAATTTCGCAAGGCGATTCGTCGCCGGGGGATTCTCTCGTCGCTTCAATCGAGTCCAACCCCATCGAAACCGCGGCCGCCGACGCCAACGCCGCGAATGCCAAGACCAAGCCGGTCTCCACGCCGCTGCCCAAGAACACGCTGGACCTCAGGTCGATCCCCTTCAAGATCGTCCACGAGACCTACCGCGAGACCAAGGGCAAACGCAACTGGGAGATCTTCATCCGCAACGCCGACGGCTCCGACCCGGTCAACCTGACGAACACGCCGGACGTCGATGAGATGTATCCGCACGTCTCGCCCGACGCCACGAAGATCTGCTTCGTGACCGACGAGGGCAAGGGCCGTGGCCGCGTGCGGCACGTCTACTACATGGACCTCGACGGCAGCAATCGCGTCCACGTCGCCGCCAATGCCCGCGAGCCCTGCTGGTCCTTCGACAGTAAGAGCATCGCCTATCTCAAGGGCGAGTACGAACGGTTCACCACCCGCGAGTACGCCACCAGCGGCCTGACCTTCTACCACCTCGAAGACAACTGGCATCAGCCGCACCAAAACACCGAGCTTCACCATCTGTACGCGATCTGCTGGTCGCCCGACGGCAAGTGGTTCGTCGCCGCCGTCGCGGGCGGCATGGGCTACAGCGATACGATCGTCGCGTTCGAGGCCTTCGGCAGGCG
>JBDKUU010000291.1:0-4415 GCA_039679525.1 Phycisphaerales bacterium
GAAACACCACCTGCAAATCAACGACTTGACAAACACCGCTCAGGAGTCGATGATGCTACCGCCAGCCCACCAATCGATTCACTGGGCCGACGATGGGACTTGTCCAATTCCCGCTGAACCAACACAGCCAAGGCGCACGGATGCTGTCCCCTTCTGTTCGGGTCACGCGGCACGGGTCACAAGTCACAGGCCTCCGCCGGCGAGTCACGAGCCATGGGCCACGAGTCACCGGGATCAAGCGACGAGAGACGAGCGACGAACGACGCGGGCCCTGCCCGCTCCCCCTGCTGCGCGGACTGCGTGTTCGCGGTGCCTCTGCAGGACGGCAAGCGCGAGCTGCTCGTCTGCACCGGGTGTCCCATGTGCCCCGGCCGGATGCGGATTACGAAGGAGTGCGAGTGCTGCCGGGCGTTTCAGAAGAGGCGACGGCAGACCGGCCGCACCGTGCCGCCCGAGCCGACAGATGAGAGCGTCCGCTACATCCCGCTGACTAAGGGCAGGTACGCCATCATCGACGCGGCCGACTATGAGCGGGTTGCCCAGTACAAATGGTGCACGTTCGGCTCGGGCGAGCGGCTGTATGCCTGCCGGAACTGCAAAGGCAAGATGATCTTCCTGCACCGCTTCCTCACGAACGCGCCCAAGGGAAAGGTCGTCGACCACATCGACGGCAATGGCCTGAACGATCGGCGAGAGAACCTGCGGGTCTGCACACATCGGCAGAACTCGCACAACGCCCGGCCCTTCGGCAAAGCCTCGCGATTCAAGGGCGTTTGGTGGAATAGGATCAAGAAGATGTGGGAGGTTCGAATCCGCTATCGCGGCAGGAGCACCTGGATCGGCCTGTTCCGGGATGAGATCGAAGCGGCCCGGGCTTACGACCGCAAGGCGTACGAATGCTTCGGCGAGTATGCGTATCTGAACTTCCCGCACGAGATCGCGGAGCGTTGCCGGAGGGCCGGCTGATGCGATCGAACGAGACGTGGGGGGAATCCGCGGCGATGGGTATTGACAATCCCCGGCGGCCGGAGTGTCATCTATCGCGCACGGGCGCGGTCCAGGCGTCCCGTCCGGCGGGAGGGCCCCGTCGGGTCGGGGCCTGCGTGACCTCTTGTTTCGTGTGCGGAGTCCTTGAGATATGGAGATGCCTATGAATGGAAAACGATGGATGGTTGGTCTGGTGTTGTGTGTGGGGGTCCTGTCGACGGCCGCCCCGCTCGTGCGGGCGGCGGAGATCGACATCCCCTACGAGAAGTTCGTCCTGGACAACGGCCTGACGCTGCTGGTTCACGAGGACCACAAGGCCCCGATCGTCGCGGTGAACATCTGGTACCACGTCGGGTCCAAGAACGAGAAGCCCGGCAAGACCGGGTTCGCCCACCTCTTCGAGCACCTGATGTTCAACGGCTCGGAGAACTACGACAACGACTATTTCCAGGCCATGGAACGGATCGGCGCGACCGACCTCAACGGCACGACCTCGAACGACCGCACGAACTACTTCCAGAACGTGCCGACCTCGGCGCTGGACATCGCGCTGTGGATGGAGTCGGACCGGATGGGCCACATGATCGGCGCGATCAAGCAGGCCAAGCTCGACGAGCAGCGAGGCGTCGTGCAGAACGAGAAACGCCAGGGCGACAACCAGCCCTACTCCATCGCGGAGGAATTGATCCAGTCCGCGTGCTATCCCAAGGAGCACCCCTACTCCTGGACCGTGATCGGCTCGATGAAGGACCTCAACGACGCGTCGCTGCCGGACGTGCACGAGTGGTTCAAGACCTACTACGGCCCGAACAACGCCGTGCTCGTCGTCGCGGGCGACATCGCGGCCCAGGCGGCGCTCGACAAAGTGAAGCAGTACTTCGGGGACATCCCGCCGAGCCCGCCGATCGCCAAGCATGAGGCGTGGGTCGCCAAGCGGACCGGCACGCATCGCCAGACCGCGCAGGACCGCGTGCCCCAGGCCCGCATCTATCGCATCTGGAATGTCCCGCAGTGGGGCTCCGCCGACGGCGACTACCTCGACCTCGCCAGCGACGTGCTGTCGTCGGGCAAGAGCTCGCGGCTCTACAAGCGGCTGGTCTACGACGAGCAGATCGCGACCGACGTCTACGCGGGCGTGGACCTGATGGAAATCGCCGGCATGTTCCAGATCGTCGCGACGGCCAAACAAGGCGTGGAGCTCGGCCGGATCGAGAAGGCCATCGATGAGGAGCTACAGAAATTCCTCGACAAGGGCCCGACGCAGGCGGAACTGACGCGGATCAAGAATCAGTATCGCGCCCGGTTCATCCGCGGCGTCGAACGCATCGGCGGCTTCGGCGGCAAGTCCGATATTCTCGCGACCAACATGGTCTACGGCGGCTCGCCCGACTGTTACAAGACCACGCTGGCCCGCGTCGCGAACGCCACCGCGGCCGACCTGAAGAACGCCGCGGTCAAGTGGCTCAGCGACGGCGACTACGTGCTGAGCATCCTGCCGTATCCGGAGATGAAGACCGCGGCCTCGACCGTGGACCGCTCGAAGCTGCCGGAGCCCGGGAATCCGCCGCAGGCCCAGTTCCCCGACCTGGAGCGGGCCGAGCTGTCCAACGGCCTGAAGCTGGTGCTCGCCCAGCGACACAGCGTGCCGGTGATCGATCTGCGGCTGCTCGTGGACGCGGGCTACGCCGCCGACGGGTCCGGCTCGCCCGGCGTCGCCAGCCTGGCCATGAACATGCTCGACGAAGGCACGAAGACGCGGGACGCGTTGGAGATCAGCGAGCAGCTCCAGACGCTGGGCTCGTCGCTGGGCACCGGAGCCGAGCTCGACACGTGCATGGTTCGCCTCAACACGCTCAAGGACACGCTGGATCCATCGCTGGAACTGTTCGCGGACGTCGTGCTGAACCCGGCCTTCCCGGAGAAGGAATTCGCGAGATTGCAGAAAGAGACGCTGGCGAGAATCCGGCAGGAAAAAATGTCGCCGACGGGGATGGCGTTCCGCGTGGTCCCCGCCCTGCTGTACGGGCGTGATCACGCGTACGGCTGCCCCCTGACCGGCTCGGGCACCGAAGCGGCTGTCTCCGCGATGACGCGCGAGCAACTGGCGAACTTCCACAAGACCTGGTTCAAGCCGAACAACGCCACACTGGTCATCACGGGCGACGTCACGCTGGACCAGATCAAGCCCAAGCTGGAGAAGCTGTTCAAGAGCTGGAAGAGCGGCGAAGTCCCCAAGAAGAATCTCGCCACCGTCGCGGACAAGGCCACGCCGGAGGTGTACCTCGTGGACCGGCCGGGCTCGCAGCAATCGATCCTCGCGGCGGGCTTCCTCACTCTGCCGCGGGCCAACGAATATGAAGAGCCCATTCAGTTGATGAACAACATCCTCGGCGGCGACTTCACCTCGCGCATCAACATGAACATCCGCGAGGACAAACACTGGTCCTACGGCGCCTCGAGCATGATCGTGGACGCCAAGGGTCAGCGAATGTACATCGTGTTCAGCTCGGTCCAGGGCGATAAGACGGCCGACGCGATGAAGGAGGTCCGGAACGAGCTGCAAGGGATCGCCGGGGACAAGCCCTGCACGGCGGAGGAATTCGCCAAGACGCAGGGCAACGTGGTGCTCGGGCTGCCCGGCTCGTGGGAGACCATCAACCAGGTTGCAGGCTCGGTCTCGCAGATCGTGGGGTACGGCCTGCCGGACACGTACTTCAAGGAGTACGCGGCCCGAATCCAGGGCATGAAGACCGAGGCGGTCCAGGACGCGGCCCAGCGCGTGATCAAGTGCAACTCGATCGTCTGGGTCATCGTGGGCGACAAGGCCAAGATCGAGGAATCGATCAAGGCGCTCGGCTTCGGCGACATCAAGTGCGTCGACGCCGACGGCAACCTGCTGTAGGAGCGAGAATCTGCTGTAAAACAAGAGACCCCGGGGCATCTCGTCCCGGGGTCTCTTTTTGTTCACATCTGACAGCGCGATCCGCCGCGCAGTCTTCTCACGGCTTCTGTTCCGCGGGGGCCGGAACGATGGCCAACTCGGCGACGCTGGCGTAATCCTGGTTGCTGACTTCGCTCAACGCCACGAACCGCATGAAGCGAGCGGTCACCGGCGACGCGAGCTGAATCGTGTGCTCGCCGACCGACCGGCTGAAGCGTCCCTTGGACGCCGGCTCGCCCCAGGTCTTGCCGTCCTCGCTGAGGTACAGCTCGTACTCGCGGACGCGGCCGTTGCTCTGGCCCATTCGGTCCGTGTAGATCACGGCCGCAATCCGAGTCGAGGCCCCCAGGTCGATCACCAACTCGTGCGGATGCTTCGGCACGTCGGGACTCCAGCGGGTGTGCCAGAACGTGTCGGGGTTGTTGTCGATTGCGTTGGCCGGCTCGCCCTCATTGGGCTGGAAGCTGCTGGCCGAGACGATCCGCCA
>JBDKUU010000292.1:0-3405 GCA_039679525.1 Phycisphaerales bacterium
CCAGTTCGACGATCGGGGCGTTTTGTTCTACACGCTGGTTCTCCCGCACGTGCACCTGGGCGACCACGCCGGCGACTCGCGTGCTGATGAAGACCGGATGCCCCTCGATGTACGCGTCGTCCGTCGACTCGTAGAACCGAGACTGCCAATAGTAATAGCCTCCCGCCGCGCCCGCGACCAGCAGAACGATCAAGCCAATGATGACCAGGCGGCGTCGGCTCCTCGATGGGCGATTGCCTTCTCCTTGTTTGGAGGATTCGTCGTATGATTGCGCCATGGTAGTCTAAGAAAGCTTCAGGCCCATCTCGGCCAGAGCCTTGCAGGTGGCCTCCATACTCTCGTGAAAGACGCCGCGGAGTCCCACGTCCCCCGCGATCTCGACAAACATCGCCCGGTCGTCGACATAGAACGCCTGCTCCGGCTCAACCTGGGCGATATCCAGGGCCAATTGAAAGATGTCCCGGTCCGGCTTTCGAAATCGGACGAAGCACGACGAGACAAAGAACTCGATGAGGTTCGCAAGGCCGAACTTCTCGATCCGATAGACGTTCAACTCCCGACCCTCGTTGTTGATCGCGCCGACTCGCAGGCCGTTGGCGTCGGCGATTCGTTTGAACGCCTGAATGTTCTCCCCCAGAGGATGGGATTGGCTGAGAATGAAGTCTCGAAACTGCTGCACGGTGAAATCCCTCCTGCGGTGGAAGACCGAACGCCGGAGGTACTCGTCGAGCGTGATCAGCCCCCTCTCGTACGTGTCGAAAGTCATGTTATGCCGCTCGTTCATCTCGTCGAAGTCGATCCCGAACGCGGCGGCGGCCCGCTGACGCATCTTGCGGTCCCACCCGTTCGTCAGCAGAACTCCGCCGATGTCGAGGAATAGAACGGAGATCTTGGACTGGTCCACCATATCGCTCGACCGTCACCTGAGCGTGCCCTGGAGACTCTCGATCAGACGAATCGCCGGACCCGGATACACGCCGAGCCAGATCAGCGCAATGACCAGCGCAGCCAGCAATCCAAAGGTCAAAGGAGCCCGCCTTCGCACACGCGCCGGAGCGGGCGCGACGTCCGGGGACGCCACGGGGATCGGCTGATAGATGGCGATGACGACCCGGAGGTAATAGAACAGTCCCAGCACGCTGTTGACTACAAGGGCCAGGACCAGCAGCCACAGACGGGATTGAGCGCCCGCGAGCACGACGTAGAATTTTCCCAGGAATCCGGCCGTCAAAGGGATCCCCGCCAGCGAGAACATCATCAGGGCCAGTACCGCCCCCAGGAAGGGATGGCGGCTCGCCAGCCCGCGGCAGCCGACGATCGTGTGGGCGTCGAGGGCTTCGCCCGACAGGGCCACCATGACGCCGAACGCCCCGAGGATCGTGATGAAGTAAGCCAGAAGATAGAACATCGCGGCCGTCTCCCCGGCCGGCCCTCCGGCCATGAGGGCGATCAGCAAGTACCCGAGATGGGAAATCGAGGAGTAGGCCAGGAGACGCTTGAGGTTGTTCTGCAACAGGGCCAGGAGGTTCCCCAGGAACATGGTGAGGATTGCGACCGCCGTGAGGATGAAGAGAAACGGCTCGTGGGTTTGAATACCGAGTGCGCCGAAGTAGCGAAGGAGCAGCGCGAAGACCGCCCCTTTCGACGCGGTGGCGACCAGCGCCGTCACCGGGTCGGGCGACCCTTCATAGACATCGGCCGCCCAGAGATGGAACGGCGCCAGCGCGAGCTTGAAGCCGATGGCCGTCAGGATCATGCCTGCGCCGACCAGCGTGAACAAGGACATCGGTCCCCCCGGCGTCTGGGCCGGGCGGACCAATCCCGGCAGCAGCATCGTTCCCGTTTGCGCGTAGATGAGCGACATGCCAAACAGCAGAAATGCGCTCGACGTGGCGGCGGGAATAAAGTACTTGAGCCCGGCTTCGATGTCCCTCGGCCCCGATCGACAGTAGGCGATCAGAACGTAGAGCGACACGGTCAGCAGCTCCAACCCGAGGAAGAAGGACACGAAATGAATGCTGGAGACCAGGACCGCGCATCCCAGCACCGCGATCAGAATGAGGAGATAGCACTCCTCCGGAAAGACGCTGCACCACCCCATGTAGCCCCGGGCCATCAGCGTGACAGCGATCCCGGCGACAAGCATCAGTCCGGTGAAGAACGCCGCGTACCCGTCGAGCTGAATCAGGCCGGCGACGGATTCCCCTTGTCCCAGGAGCTCATAATGAAGCCCGAGGAAGGACAGGACGAGCGTCAGCAGCGCGATCGCAAATGTCAGATTGTGGCTGCGATGCGCGGCGATGGCCAACATGCCCACCACCGAGCCGGCGGCCAGGACGATCAGAGGCAGAATGTGAAGCAGATTAGCGGCTGTCACGCTGGGCTCCGAAAGAGAGATTCGCAGCTTCGACCGTGTGGTCGCCGGGGTCCATCCCGACGGCGGCGTCGCGGCGATCGGCCAGAGACTTCACGAGGGAATCCACCTGCGGTCCCGCTGCGTTCAAGACCGGCTGTGGATACAACCCAAGCCCCAGAATTCCGACGATCAACAACGCGAAGACGACGATCTCCCGCCCACGCAGATCGCGTTCACCATGTTCCTGTCTCACAGGTCCGTGGAACACCTGATAAATCAACCAGAGCGAGTAGATGGATGAGAGGATGAATCCCAGGGCGCCGACCGACGCCAGGGCGGGACTGACCGCATAGGTCCCCGTGAGCACAAGGAACTCCCCGATGAAGTTGGCGAGTCCCGGCAGGCCCAGCGAAGCCAGGGCCAGGAACATCGCCGCGCCTCCCAGGCGGGGCATGAACTGCCACAGGCCTCCAAAGGCATCCATCCGGCGCGTGTGAAAACGCTCCTGCAGGATGCCGACGACAACGAAGAGACCGCCGGTGCTCAGGCCGTGCGCCAGCAGGATCACGACGGCGCCCTGCAACGCCAGGCGGTTTCCGGCGTAGACGCCCAGGAGTACGAAGCCGAGGTGGCTGACGCTCGTGTACGCCACGAGTCGCTTGGCGTCCGACTGAGCGAAAGCCAGGTACGCGCCGTACAGGATGCCGACCACCCCCAGGATCATGGCCGCCGGCGCCAGTTGGACGCTCTCCTTGGGGAACAGGGGCAACGCGAACCGCAGGAGCCCATAGGCCCCCGTCTTGAGCAACAACCCCGCGAGCACGACGCTCCCGGCGGTCGGGGCTTCCGTGTGGGCGTCGGGCAGCCAGGTGTGCAGGCCCGCCATGGGGAGTTTGACCGCGAAGGAGGCGAAGAAGCCGAGCATCAGCCAGAACGCAAGAGACGCGGGCACGTCGGTCTTCATCAGTTGTTCGAGATCGAACGTGTATGTGCCAGTGGCGCGCCCGTGCAGAACGTACAAAGTCAGAATCGCGACGAACATCAGCAGA
>JBDKUU010000293.1:0-2490 GCA_039679525.1 Phycisphaerales bacterium
AGCGGCCGCCGCGCGGTGTCCGTCAAGAACGTTTCATTGGCCGAGGAGCACCTCCACGACAATGTCCCCGGGTTTCCCATGATGCCGGAATGCCTCCTGATCGAGGCCATGGCCCAGACGGGCGGTATCCTCGTGGGCGAGGCCCGCGACTTCCAGGAAAAGGTCGTGCTGGCCAAGATCAGCAAGGCCGTCTTCTTCGATTGCGTTCTGCCGGGCGACTCCATCCGGCTCGAAGCCCGGATGGAGACCATAG
The DNA here is from genome assembly GCA_039679525.1 of Phycisphaerales bacterium. Classification (GTDB taxonomy): domain Bacteria; phylum Planctomycetota; class Phycisphaerae; order Sedimentisphaerales; family Anaerobacaceae; genus PLanc-01. The sequence continues at coordinate 254 of JBDKUU010000293.1, forward strand.
CCTCCGAGGCGGCCAGCACCGCCGGCCGAATCACGCGCGGGGACCAGTTGATCGCCGAGATCGATCTGATGTTCAGCCACGTCGACCAGAACCTCGCGGGCAAGAAGTTCCCGAAGGACAATTTCGTGTTCACCGGGCTCTTCACGTCCCTGCTGCGGGACGTCGCCCTGAATCATGCTCGACCGCAGGCGCAGAAGACGGAGTCGGCGGGATGACGTCGGCGCGCGTTGTCATTACGGGACTCGGGGCGGTCAGTCCATTGGGCCTGACCGTCGATGAGATGTGGGCCGGCCTGACCGCCGGGCGGTCAGGCGTCGCTCGGATCAAAACCTTCGATCCGACCGGCCTTCCCTGCGAGCTGGGAGGCGAGGTTCCCCCCTATCGAATCCAGGATCATGTCTCCAAAGCCATCCGCAAGGCCGTCAAGCTGATGTGCCGGGACATCGAGCTGGCCGTCGTGGCGGCCAAAGAGGCGGTGACCGCCAGCGGGCTGATCACCAAGGGAATCGATCCGGAAAAGGTGAACGTCGATCCGACGCGATTCGCGATCAACCTCGGCGCCGGGATGATCAGTTGCGATCTGGAGGAGCTGGGGCCCGCCACCGGCGCCAGCATTACCGACGGGCAGTTCGACATCCGCAAGTGGGGCCGGGATGGAATCCGGCAGATCACCCCTCTGTGGCTGCTCAAGTACCTGCCCAACATGCTGGCCTGCCACATCGGGATCATTCACGACATCCAGGGACCGAGCAACACGATCACCTGCGCGGAGACCTCGTCGCACCTGGCGATCGGGGAGGCCGCCCAGATCGTCGCCCGCGGCAATGCCGACATCGCCCTGGCCGGCGGCGCGGAGGCGAAGATCAAACTCCTGGGTCTGGTCCGCCAGACCCTGCTCAAGCGGGCCGTGGCGGGGCGCAACGACGCCCCCGAGACCGCGTGCAGGCCCTTCGACGTCGAAGCCGCCGGGGCGGTCTTCGGCGAAGGGGGCGGGATTCTGGTGCTGGAGAGCCTCGACCATGCCCGGTCACGCGGCGCGAAGATCCTCGCGGAAGTCGCAGGCATCGGCCAGAGCCACAACATCAATCCGGCGTATGAACGCATGGAGCCGGACGGCACGGGCATCCGCATCGCCGTCGAGAAGGCATTGGCCGACGCGGGCATCGATCCCGAAGACCTGGACTTGATCGTTCCTCATGGGACGGGAGTTCCGCACGATGATCTGGCCGAGGCGCAGGGCATTGAGGCGGCGCTCGGCCCGGCGGCCCATCGGATTCCGACGTGGCCGACCAAGAGCCAGTTGACTACGACCGGAGCCGCCGCGGGGGCGATCGACATCGTTGCCGCCGTGAAAGCCATGAACGAGCAGTTGATCCCGCCGGCGAAGAACTTCACAAAGCCGGCCCACGGGTGTAATCTGAACATTTCGACGGAGCGTCGGGAAGGCAAGATCCGCCATGCTCTGTGTTGCAGCCACACCTTCGGCGGGCAGACCGCTGCGGTGGTGCTGAGATCGTTCGAGGGAGCCGCGACGCAGTAAATGAGAACGTTGAGAACACGCGAACGTGTCGTCATTACGGGGATGGGCGTCGTCTGTCCGCTGGGGCACGATGTGGCCGCCCTGTGGGAGGGAATCCTGTCCGGCCGCAGCGGCGCGAATCGAACGACGCTCTTCGACGCCTCGACGTTCCCCACGACGTTCGACGCCGAGGTGAAAGGGTACGACTTCCGCGAGCACCTGCGGCGTCCGGAACTGCACGAAAAGTGCAGCCGCGGCTCCGGGTTCGTCCTCGGAGCCACGTCCCAGGCGTGCAAGCAGGCCGGCATCGACGTGGAGACGACCGAGCCTGCGGACGGCGTCGACCGCACGCGAATGGGGATCTACCTGGGCGCCGGCGAGGGCTCGCTGGACAATGACTCGTTCTTCGGCTGCATCATCGCCGGATGGGATCCGCAACAGCAGAAGATCGCCTGGCCCCGAAGCAACCAAGCGGCGATGGACAAGATGACAGCCTCGCGAGAGCTCGAACAGGAGCCGAACATGGCGTCCGGCCACACCGCGATGCTCACGGGAGCCCGCGGTCCCGTGCGAAGCTGTCTGACGGCCTGCGCCGCCAGCACGCAAGCCGTGGGCGAAGCCACGATGATCATCCGGCGGGGCGACGCGGACGTCATGATCGCCGGCGGGGCCCATTCGATGATCCATCCGCTCGGCATCACGGGTTTCAACCTGCTGA
>JBDKUU010000294.1:0-1832 GCA_039679525.1 Phycisphaerales bacterium
CGATCATCGGCAGCGAGCAGATGTACCAGGCGCTGAGGTCGCTCGGCGTCCCCACGCAGCTGGTGGTCTACCCGGGGCAGAATCACCTCCTCTCCCGGCCGAGCTACATCCAGGAGCGCCTGGAGCGCTACGTGGCCTGGTTCGACAAGTATCTGAAGGAAGCGAAGTAGACCCGGCGGGGAGCGCGCGCGCCGGCCCGGTGCCGGCCGTCCGAATGTGGTATACTGAGTTGTCGGCGAAATCCCGAGGGGCCTAACCTCCGAACAAGAAATTCCGGGTCCCGGTCTATTCCGGCCATGGCCTAGGCGGCGACTCGGGGGGGACCGCTTCGTCGCGTTCACGGCCCCGGGGATCGAATCCGGCGGCAGAAAGGAGACACTCGTCATGGAATCCGGATCCATCCCTTCGCCGATCAAGCGCATCTCCTTCATCGGCAACTACTTGCCGCGGCAATGCGGCATCGCCACGTTCACCACGGACCTCTGTGAGGCGGTCGCCTCGGCCTATCCCGCGACGACCTGCATCGCGCTGCCGGTCAACGATACCGAGGCCGGGTATGACTATCCCTCCCGCGTTCGCTTCGAACTGGCGGAGAAGGATATCGAGTCGTACCGGCGCGCCGCCGACTTCCTGAATATCAACAACGTCGATCTCGTGTGCCTGCAATTCGAATATGGCATTTTCGGCGGCAAGGCGGGCAGCCACATTCTGGCCCTCTTGCGCGAGCTGCGCATGCCCGTCGTCACGACGTTGCATACGATCCTCAACGAGCCCGACCCCGACCAGCGCCGGGTGCTGGAAGAGGTCGCCGCGCTGTCGGATCGGCTGGTCGTCATGAGCGAGCGCGGCTCTGAATTCCTGCAGGCCGTCTATGGCGTGCCTCCGGAGAAGATCGATCTGATCCCCCACGGCATCCCCGACGTGCCGTTCGTCGACCCGAGCTTCAACAAGGACCTCTTCGGCGTCGAGGGCAAGACGGTCCTGCTCAGCTTCGGCCTGCTGTCGGCGAACAAGGGGATCGAAACGGTCATCTCCGCCCTGCCCGCGATCGTGGCCCGCAATCCCGATGTCGTCTATATCGTCGTCGGCGCCACGCATCCCCACGTGATCCGCCACGAGGGCGAAACGTACCGGCTGTCGCTGCAATGGCTGGCTCAAGAGAAGGGCGTGGACGGTCACGTGATCTTCTACAATCGTTTTGTCAGCCTGGAGGAGCTCGTCGAGTTCATCAGCGTCGCGGACATCTACATCACGCCCTATCTGAACGCGCAGCAGATCACGTCCGGCACGCTGGCCTATACCGTCGGAGCCGGCAAGGCCGTGATCTCGACGCCGTACTGGTATGCGGAGGAGCTGTTGTCCGAGGGTCGAGGCGTGCTGGTCCCGTTCCGCGACCCGGCGGCCCTGGCCGAACGGGTCATCTACCTGATGGAGAACGAGGCCGAACGCCACGCCATGCGCAAGCGGGCCTATCTCTTCGGACGGTCGATGGTCTGGCCGGAAGTGGCGCGACGCTACATGGAGAGCTTTGGCCGCGCCCGCGCGGAACGCCGGCATTTCGCTCCCCCCGGCTTCGCGGCCAAAGCGCTGGACAAGCACCCGGGGGACCTGCCGCCTCTCAATCTGGATCACTTGCGCCAAATGACCGACGAGACGGGCATGCTCCAGCACGCGATCTTCACCGTGCCCAACTATCGCGAGGGGTACTGTACCGACGACAATGCCCGGGCGCTCATGGTGAGCGCGCTCATCGAGGCCCTGGGCATCGAAGAGCGCTTCGAGCTGGCCTCGCGCTATCTCGCCTTCCTCTGGTACGCCTTTAAAACGGAGAC